>JAPSJC010000013.1 GCA_031178355.1 Ureibacillus sp. | reverse complement strand
TTTAATCTATATAATTCTCGCAATTTAGAAAATTATGAAATATAATTTGATATATTATGATTTTTTGGAGGTAATCGAGCTTGAAACCTATTATTGGAATCACTATGAGCATAGAAAAGGATACTAGTATTATTAATTGGCGATATACGAACGCTGTACTTCAAGCTGGCGGTGTGCCGATTGGTATTCCATTAGGTGTAGAAGAGGATGCACTACAAATCATCCATCAGTTAGATGGTTTACTATTGTCGGGGGGAGGAGACTTACATCCACATACGTTCGGGGAAGAGCCGCACGTGAATCTTGGACATGTTAACAGTGATAGAGATCGAGTGGAATTGGCATTAGCAAAAGAAGCGATTAAAAGAAAGATGCCGATTTTCGCCATCTGTCGTGGCCACCAAGTGTTAAATGTAGCATTAGGCGGTACACTGTTCCAAGATATTTATTCTCAAAATCAAAATATTTATTTACATAGTCAAAAGGCTCCGAGACATGAGGGGACGCATTTTACTTCGATCAAGGAAGAGAGTTTATTGCACAAAATTACAGGTAAAGACCAATTGACAGTAAACTCATTCCACCATCAAGCGATTAAACGATTAGCTACGGATTTAATTGTAGTAAGTAAAGCGAGTGATGGTATTATAGAGGCGGTCGAGATTGATGACTATCCGTTCTGTTTAAGTGTGCAATGGCATCCTGAAGACATGGCAGTAGAAGGCAATGATGAAGATTCTAAAAAGATGTTTACTGCCTTTATTGAGGCAAGTAAAAAAATGAGAATACAGTAACTAGATTCGTAAAGAAATAAAATTCGCATCCACTTATCGAAAGGATGCGAATTTTTTTAATGAATGCGACGATATAAACCAACCACTTTACCTAAAATTGCTACTTGGTTAACATAAATAGGGTCCATCGTTGAGTTTTCAGGTTGTAATCGGAAGTGAGTTTTTTCTTTATAGAAACGTTTTACAGTAGCTTCATCGTCCTCTGTCATGGCAACAACAATTTCCCCATTACTTGCTGTCGAAGTTTTCTTTACGATGACGTAATCTCCATCTAATATACCAGCTTCAATCATCGATTCTCCCATTACTTCTAGCATAAATAATTGGTCTTCACTTGTACCATATGAATCTGGTAGAGGGAAGTACTCTTCAATATTTTCGATAGCTGTAATAGGAAGACCTGCTGTTACTTTCCCAATCAACGGAACATTCACAATGTTTTGTTTAGGAACAGGTATTTCTTCTTCCAAATCTAGAATTTCAATCGCACGTGGTTTCGTAGGATCTCGGCGAATTAGGCCTTTACTTTCTAGGCGAGCTAAATGACCGTGTACAGTTGAACTTGAAGCAAGACCAACAGCTTCTCCAATTTCGCGAACAGAAGGAGGGTAACCCTTTGTACGAACCTCTTCTTTAATAAATGCTAATATATCTTCTTGCCTTTTAGAAACTTTTTTCATTCTCGGTCACCTCTATTATGAATATGTATCAATACTAGTTACATATAGTATAGCAACGGAAATTGGAAAATGCAAACATAAGTTCGAGTAAAGGTATTGACAAAACGTATGTTCGATTTTAATATATGAATATACATATGCGAACGAATATTCGGAAAGAAGGTTGAAGATGATGAAATGGTTAAGAAAAAACAGTTATGTAATGGTATTATTTACAACATTCCTAGTTATAGCTGCTTACGTATTAATTACTGATGAAGGAAATACAACATACAAACAAATTGAAGTACAACACGGGGATAGTTTATGGTCTCTAGCAGAACAATACCGCGGTAATATGCCAACTCATGAGTGGATCAAAACAGTACAAGAAGAAAACAATTTAAATGGGGAAGTAATTGTAGCTGGACGAGCGCTATCAATTCCTTTAGCGGCGGATGCTGTATTTATCGCCCAAGATATTGAACAAGAGGAAACTGACGTAAAGGTAGCGATAAATAACCAATGATACATGAAAAACGCAATGCAGTACTATATGCAAGAGTAAGCACTGAAAAAAACACACAAGAAACCTCCCTTGCTCGTCAACAAGAAGAACTAGAATTGTATGCAAAAGAAATGGGTTATAAAGTACTTGCATCGTTCCACGATCAACATAGCGGTTACGAAGTTGATCGTGATGGCTTGTTAGAAATGATGGATTATATAAAAGAACATAACGTACAAGCTTTATTCATTCAGGATGAAACACGTTTAGGACGTGGGCATGCCCGTATGGCCGTTATTCATTTACTTCAAAAGTACGAAACTGCTATTTTTACTATAAGTGATGAAGGGCCAATTTCACTAAATGAAATGGATTCTATGTTGCTAGAGATTCTTGCCATTGTAGAAGAATATCAAAGAAAAATTCATAATGCAAAAATTCGTAGAGGAATGCGACGTGCCGTAGAAAACGGGTACAAGCCTCAACTTAACTTAAAAGATCGTGGAAACCATGAAGGTCGCGATCGAATAGAAATACCAATAGAAGAAATCGTTAACCTTCGCAATAAAGGTCTAACTTTTAATGAAATTGCTTCTACCTTACGAGGTGTTGGGTTTGAAGTGAGTAAAGCAACGGTTCATCGTAGATATCAAGAATATATGGAAAGAAATGAGAGTCAAAGCGATTAAGAAAGTGGACATGTATTTTCGATAAGTAATGGATATTCATTTCTAGAAATACCTAACAATACGGCTTCATAATCGGGATTTAAGGTACTGTGAATATTCACTTTCTACTTACAAGCATTTTTTTAATTTGTCTAATTTCCTTTGATAAATCATCTATTTGTTTTTGCATTAACTTTAAATCGTAATGGTTGTTTTTGTTATTACTATTATTATTGTTCTGGCTTTGGTTAGCTTCTTGTAGAGCAAGTATAGATGCAATCGTTCCTAGACCACCACCAAGAGTACTTATTAACCCAGCAATTACTGCTAATGCTTCAGCTTGACTTTCGTGATTTGGATTTTCATTATTCGTGAAAATTTCCATATTCTTCACTATATAATCCTCCTAATTGTTGTTAATAACTGTACTCAGGAGAATTTATGGCATGTTCACTCCTGTCTACCAATAAAGTATGAAAAAGTGAAATATAGTACTAGGCTAAAGGAATGCCTAAATAATTCAAAGAACAATTGTCGCTGAATGTCAAAGTATTGTAAGGATTGGTTAGTATTCTAGCAAAATAATTTACTTAACAGCACTCTAAATACAGAGTGCTTTTTGCTTTATAATCTTTTCCAGCCAGGAATCTCTACATTAACCCCATAATCTACGAATTAGTTATCCCATGTGTTGTTCTACAAAGTTATAACTACATGAAAATTTAAAAAGCCAAGTTAATTAGTAATTGTTTTTCTTAATTAAGTTATTTCACTTGCACTTCATGTCTTTTTTTCTTACCTTTGAAGTATTGGTATTTAGAAAGGTTGGAACAATAATGTTATCAAAAGAAAAAATTACAAGAATAAACGAATTATCAAAGAAAAAGAAACTAGGTACTTTAACTGAAGCTGAAGCGAAAGAACAAACAACTCTACGTAAGGAATACTTAGATACTTTCCGTAATTCATTCCGTGACACCATCACAAACGTACAAGTATTTGATGAAGCTGGGAACGATGTTACTCCAGATAAAGTTAAACAATTAAAACGAAATCGTTTAAATTAACTAGAATGGTATAACATAAATAGGATAAAGTATGTCAAATTGGCGAAAATGTGATGATATAGGATTGTTTTCTAACACAAACTTGTCTAAACTGTATAAGAGGAAAAAAGCACGCGAAAGGAAGTCTAGTTATGACAACAAATGCTGATTTACAAGCAATTAATGCAATCCGAACTTTATCAATCGATGCAATTGAAAAAGCTAATTCAGGACACCCTGGTTTACCAATGGGTGCTGCTCCAATGGCATACACTTTATGGACTAAACAGTTAAAACATAATCCGAAAAATCCAAAATGGTTTAATCGTGACCGTTTCGTTCTGTCTGCTGGACACGGATCGATGTTACTATATAGCCTATTGCATTTAGGTGGATATGGACTAGATATGGAAGAAATTAAAAACTTCCGTCAATGGGGTTCGAAAACTCCGGGTCACCCTGAATATGGTCACACAGTTGGTGTAGAAGCAACAACTGGACCACTTGGACAAGGTATTGCAATGTCTGTTGGTATGGCAATGGCAGAGCGTCATTTAGCTGCAACCTACAACAAACCTGGACATGAAATCGTTGACCACTACACTTATACATTATGTGGAGATGGCGATTTAATGGAAGGTGTTGCTGCAGAAGCCATTTCTCTAGCTGGACACCTTAAATTAGAAAAATTAATCGTACTTTATGATTCAAACGACATTTCATTAGATGGCGATTTAGCTAAATCATTTTCTGAAAATGTACAAAAACGATTTGAATCATACGGTTGGAATTACATTCATGTTGCAGATGGCACTGATATTGATTCAATCAATGCGGCAATCGAACAAGCAAAACAATCAGAAGACAAACCTACATTGATTGAAATCAAGACAGTTATCGGTTTTGGTTCACCAAATAAATCAGGTAAAGCAGATGCACACGGTGCTCCACTTGGCGCTGAAGAAGTAACTTTAACAAAAACGACTTACGGTTGGGGACATGAGCCATTTGATATTCCGCAAGAAGTTTACGAAACGTTCAATGCTGCAGCTCAATCACAAGGTGAAAAACCTGAAGCAGATTGGAATGCAACGTTCGAAAGTTATAAAAGCGAATACCCAGAATTGGCTGAACAATTTGTTAAATCAATGAACAACGAACTTCCAGCTGATTTTGATGCAGAGGTACCTGTTTATGAAGCAGGAAAATCGGTTGCTACACGTTCATCTTCAGGTGATGTGATTAATGCTTTAGCGAAGAAAGTACCTTCATTCTTTGGTGGTAGTGCGGACCTTGCTGGTTCAAACAAAACAACAATCAAAGGTGGCGGAGACTTCTTTGCAGACACTCCTGAAGGCCGTAACATTTGGTTTGGTGTACGTGAATTTGCAATGGGTGCAGCTCTTAACGGTATGGCGTTACATGGTGGCCTGAACGTATTCGGTGGTACATTCTTCGTATTTTCTGACTATGTACGTCCAGCAGTTCGTTTATCTGCTTTAATGGGATTACCTGTTACTTATGTATTCACACATGATTCAATTGCAGTAGGGGAAGATGGTCCTACACATGAACCAGTTGAGCATTTAGCTGCATTCCGTGCAATGCCAAACTTATCAGTGATTCGCCCAGCAGATGCAAATGAAAGTGCAGAAGCTTGGAAACTAGCGATTTCATCACAATCAACACCGACTTTATTAGTTCTTTCTCGTCAAAACTTACCTGTTTTAGCGAACTCAGCTGAACTTGCAAAAGATGGTGTAGCAAAAGGTGCTTATGTTGTATCACCAGCAACTAAAGAAATTCCCGACGCAATTTTAATTGCAACGGGTTCTGAGGTTTCATTAGCAGTTGAGGCTCAAAAAGCATTACTGGCAGACGGAATTGATGCTTCAGTTGTTTCAATGCCATCAATGGATCGCTTCGATCAACAAACTGCTGAATACAAAGAGTCTGTTTTACCAAATGCAGTTAGAAAACGTTTAGCGATTGAAATGGGAGCATCTTTAGGCTGGCATAAATACGTTGGCTTTGAAGGCGATGTGTTAGCAATTGACCAGTTTGGTGCAAGTGCTCCAGGTGAAATTGTTATTGAACAATACGGCTTCACAGTCGAAAATGTAGTTGCTAAAGTAAAAGCTCTTTAAGTCGAGTTAACATAATAATATTTTTAGCCAAGTTTCTCTTATTAAGGGGAAACTTGGCTTTTTCAACTTTTTCAAACTCTATTTTAAATCTATATTTGTGTAATTCACTATAAAACTTCCAAAATTAATATGAATAATGTAAAATATTCCTAATATACCAATTTTCAAAATATATAGTTTTTTCTAATAATAGAAGTAACTACACGAGGATGGGGATGACGATATGAGGTTTTCAATTGCAAAAAAATTATGGTTAGGATTTAGCGCATTGAATGTTTTATTATTACTGGCTGGGGGTATTGCATTATATTCAATCTATGATTTAACTAGTAAATATCAAACAATTGTCGATGTGAATATAGAAAAAATTAATCTTGCTTCTGAAATTGAAAAATCTCAGATTAATGCAAAAGCATTATTATTAGAATACATATCCTTTGATAATGAAGAAATTGTAGAGAACATTCATATCTCCATAGAAGAAGGAGCTACTGCAGTCCAAAAATTCACAAGCTTATCCAATGATGAAGAATCAAGCAAATTATTAGAAAGAGTCAATACGAATTTTACTGTATATGCAAAAACGAATAGTAAAGTTCTTGAAATGAAGGCGAAAGGTAAGCCTTATGTAAGCTCATTAGCACAACTGAAAACACATAATGAACAAATCGTTGGTTATTTATCTCAATTAGTAGACTTACAGCAAGAAAATGTTGATAATGCAAAAACTGAAATTAAAATCTATCAATCTACCGTTTTTACATTGATGATCATTATTATCGTTGCAAGTATTATTTTGGGTTTTGGAATTGCACTAATTATAAGTAGAAATATTTCCAATCCAATTAAAAAGGTAACAAATGGATTGAAGCAGGTTGCCAATGGAAATTTATTGACGGAATCAATCGAAGTGAAGAATAAAGATGAAGTTGGCTTAATGGCATCAACATTTAATGAAATGTTAGCCGATCTAAAAGGAATTGTCGGTAAAGTAAGAGACTCTTCCTCGCAGCTTGCAGCAAGTGCTGCACAGTTGTCAGCCAGTTCCGAACAAAGCTTAGCCTCTTCTCAAATGGTTGCCAGTTCAACTGAGCAACAGTTAGTAACAAGTGATAACCAAGTAAAATTAATGGTATCTTCCGTCGATGCAATGCGTGAATTAAATATTGGAATGAATCAAATATCAGATAGTAATGAAGAGATGTTGCGTTCTTCTGATGATGTTCATAAGCTTGTTTCAAAAGGGTCCATGGCGATTACTGATGTGGCAAACCAGATGGAGACGATCCATTTAACATTTAAAGAAACGAATTCGATTATGAAGGAAATGGAGAAACACTCAAATGGAATTCAAAGTATTACGTCACTAATCACAGAGATTTCCGAACAAACAAACTTACTTGCTTTAAATGCAGCAATTGAAGCAGCACGTGCTGGAGAATATGGGAAAGGATTTGCGGTCGTAGCAGATGAAGTTCGGAAACTAGCAGAACAATCAAGGAAGTCAGCTGACGAAATTCAAAATATGGTCAACCAAATTCAAAAAGCGAGTGGCGCTGCGGTTCATGCAATTACAGATGGTGGTGTAAAAGTGAATGAGGGTATAAACAAAACCAACGAATCCATGACTGTCTTTAAACAAATTGAAACAAGTGTGGAAGACGTGATCAATAAAGTTGAAACGGTTTCTGCGGCGATAGAAGAGATTCATGCGATTGCTGACTCGGTAACAGAAAGTGTCGTAAAAGTAGAGTCCCTAGCAAAAGATGCAGCAGCCTACTCAAACGATTCGAGTGCAGCAACAGAAGAACAACTGGCTATAAACCAAGAAATATCATCAAGCGCACACTCATTAGCAGAGCTTGCAGAAAAACTTCAGCAGGAAGTGAGTAAGTTTAAAATATAGAAAGTTTGAATGTCCATGAGGTGAGGGGGGCTCGTGGGCATTTTTTATTGAAACTCAAAGAACATACTCGTACCAAATAAATAAAAAAGGTGCTTTCCGGCTAGTCGAGTGAATAAGACTAACCGGAAAGTACCTATTCTTACTTTATTTCTTCACCATTCCATTTTGGAATGCATATACAACCGCTTGGGTGCGGTCCTGAACTTCAAGCTTCGCTAGAATATTACTAACATGGGTTTTTACGGTTTTTAATGCAATAAATAATTCATCCGCGATATCTTGATTTGTTTTCCCTTGGGCAACAAGTAGAAGAACTTCCATTTCGCGATCTGTTAATTGTTCGTGTAAAGCAACTGTGGAATTGGAACGCATCCTTTTCATCATCTTCGTTGTCACTTCAGGTTCCAAAACGGATTCGCCGTTCATAGTTTTGCGAATAGCATCCGCAATTTGTTTTGCATTGGATGTTTTCAAAATATAGCTAATTGCACCAGCTTCTAAAGCTGGGTAGACTTTGTCATCATCTAAGAAACTAGTGACCATCATTATTCGTGCTTCTGGCCACTTTTTTATAATCTCTGCTGTCGCTTCTGCACCTGTCATAATTGGCATGACATTATCCATTAATATGAGATCTGGCCGTAACTGCAAAGCTAATTCCACTGCTTCCTTCCCATTTTCAGCTTCACCAACAACAGTCATATCGGGTTGGGCAGAAAGGTACGCTGAAACTCCTATACGGACCATTTCATGATCATCCGCAATTAGAATGTTTATCATTCATTTCACCTCGATTCACCAAATTATTATTTAGAAGGCCTTTCTTCTTCATCTACCAAAACTGCATTTTTAGTAATTTCTATTCGATAGTTATCTTTTTTCTTTAAGGGCACCTTAACCTCAACAATCGTTCCATCACCAGGTACCGAAACGATTTTATAGGTACAGCCAATTTCAACGGCACGTTCAGCAATATTTTTTAAGCCGTAAGAGGTTGTTTTATCTTCTTCCACATCAAAGCCGCGACCATTATCTTGGATACGAAGTATTCCAACTTGATCACGAGCAATTAATAACATTTCAACTTCTGTTGCTTTTGCATGTCTTAATGTGTTTGAAAGTGCTTCTTGCGCTATTCTAAATAAATGATCTTCCTCAGCTTTTGATAACTCGAATTCCTCAATCTTATATTCGATGTGGAAATTCACCTTTTGTTGAAGTTCTAAAATTAACCCTGTTAAGCCTTCTGCAAGGGTGTTATTGCGAAGGGCGATTGGACGTAAATGTAGGAGTAGGGCACGCATCTCAAGCTGTGCTTGTTGAACAACCTTCTCTACTTGTTGTAATGTTTTAAGAGATTTGTCCTCACCTTGAGCTTGTTCCGTTAATGCCGATAACAACATGGATGCAGCAAATAATTGTTGTGAGACAGAATCATGTAACTCTCGAGCCAGTCGTTGTCTTTCTTGAACTATACGCTCTTGAATAATAGCGTCATTCGTTTCTACTTTTTCGTTCGTTAGCTTTTGTAGACTTTTACGCTGTGTTTCAATTAATTCACTCGTTTGGAGTAGTGCCTTCCTTAAAGATCTTGGAACATTTTTCTTTTCCAATGAAAACTCCGGATCCACCAATTGTTTTACATAGCGTAGTGCTACAATTTCCTTTGTCTTTGAAGCAAGAGCAATCCAAATACTAATTAAGCAACTTAAAGCGAATATTGCAATAGAGAAATAAGCGACAAGTGGTACATTCTCATAGTTTTCTTCCCATAATGGTCGGAAAGTTTCCTCGACTGGTTCACCCAATAGAAAATAAAAGAAAGTAAAGACCATCGAACTAATCAGTACAAAAAATGTAAATGTTCTAACAACAAATGAAATCATTGGCGAACCACCTCCACATCACCAAGCCATGTTGCAACGTGGATGACTAATTTACGCTTTGCATGATCTGTTTCTCCATCCTCAACGAGCATATTTTCATTAAATAAACGTTTGGACGGTTTCTGAGGAAGTTTAGCTTCTCCTAATATCGTCGAAAATTGAAGGCGATACGGGATATCATAGGGCACAAGTATTGAAACTTTACCAATAGATTGTCGAACCGTTATCACAGATGTGCCATTTGGTAAAATGGTTTGAGTTGTATCAATTGTGATATCACCTAGAAACCGTTGGATTTGTACATCTTGCCATTTGTATGCGTCGAGCGGGGCAGAAGTGATACCAATTAATTCATTTTTATGTAATACCCCTTTGTCAAAAGCTTCGCCATTCAATACAAGGTCATCTTGGGGTTTTTTATAATGTTTGTAAAGCATGTAAAGTAAGAAGACAATGACAAATAATCGTAATGAAAACACGTTCAAAACGGCTAAAAAGGCGAAAAAGCACCCAGTCCAAAACAAGATTTTATTTCTTTTTTTGAAGCTATAATAAAGTAAGAAGCCTGTAATAATGAGTAAAAAGGCCCCACCATTATTAAAAACGGTTAGTTCTACAAAAACGATTAAGAGTAAGATAATAAGTGCAGTAGTCAGTTGATCGGTTGTAAATCTGTTCAAATGGGTACCTCCTTTTTATAAAATAAATCTCAACGTAAGAAGAGAGAGGCTGGGATAAAAGCTATTTTAATATAAGCATAATAATTAAAAATGTTAATAATTTGCTTTTATATTTGAAGAGCTCGTTTGTTGAGATACAGGTGGAGACTCCTGCAGGAGAAAAGAGCTTAGTGGAACAAAGGCTAAGAGCGCCACGTCCTGTGGCAACGCCTTCGTGACCAACATCGTGTTGGCCTAGACCACGCATAGTTTACTAGTGTGGGCTCGAGGGTCGCCTGCGGAAAGCGACGCCTGTATCGAAAACAAACGACACTATTGCTATATCAAAAAAGTACAATCCGAAATGTGTATTGGATTGTACTATTAGACTTATGTCCCAGCCTCTTTCTCCAATTATTTACATTATATCATTACATAGCTTGTTGGTTAGAATTTTCTATATCTGTTGGTGTAGAAATTGTTTTTTGTTGCTTTTCTAACAGTGCTAGACGTGATTCAAGCATTGTCACTTCATATTTTTTATCAATTTTTGTTGATAGATGGTCGATATAAGCTGATAGATCTTCTAAACTTGCTTCATTGTTTGAGTCAATAACATTGTCCATTTTATGATGTGCACGGATAACATTTTCCTTGCCCATTAATTGTAATTGACGAACTTTCATATCTTTAATTTTGTGTTTCATTGTTTCATATTTACTTTCTAGCTCAAAAACTTGAACTTTTGCAGTTTCAAAACTAGTTAATAAAGTCGATTGACGTACTTTATAGACTTCAACTTCTTGCTCTGCAAAAGCGATTAGATCTGCTTCATTACTATTAATAGCAAGGGCTAATTGAGAAGTTCGTTTTTCTAACATAGAAGTTGCTTCTTTTAGTTCGCGTTCTAATTTGTCTTTTAATTCTACTTGTCTTTGCAGTAATTTACCTGTTTGTTCGGTTTGCTTTTCAGCTTCTCGAATGTATTGATTTAGCATAGCGATTGGGTTTTTATCTTCTTTTTTATCGAAGAATTCATGTAAATCTGCTTGTAATTGGTATTTAAATCTTTTTAGTAAGCCTGTCATTTTAATTCTCTCCTTATTGTTGAAGTATGTTGAGGGGGTTTGATCCAACAATTTTTTATTTTGTTAAATTTGACCATTCTCTTTCAAAATTCATGAATGGGTCATCATTTTTGTCGACTGTTTTTATTGGTAATTCAATTTTTACATCTTCATTTTTCCATTTTTTATATAGAACGTATAGGATGACGATGGCAACAATTCCGACTAAAGCTGGGATGTTCGAGATAGCTGATAATACACCAATGATACCTAGTAGGATCCATATAACTTTTGAAAATGTTGTTTTACTTTTGACATAGAAGTGCATTGCTAGGAAAATTAGCACTGCTGAAAATGCTAAACCAATTATCGGACCTAACATACATAAAGCAATAATGAATGTAATACCACCAGCAATCAATAATAAAAATTTTTTCATTTTTTTTAACTCCTTTCGTTGATATCTCTATGTTACCGTCCAATCACTTTTCCTAAAACGGCCTCTAAATTGATTTTGAAGTAGGTCTAGAGGCTGAGGTGTCGTAGGAATAGAGTGCTATTTTGTTGTTTTTACGCTTTTTTGACAAAAATAGAACTGAATGCGTGACAGTTTTTGACATAATAATCAGAAAGTTTCAATTATAATGTTGATAAAGGAAAGGAGGACAAATAATATGAGAATTTATTCTATTTTTAATATTAGAAAAGAATATCAGTCATTTATATTTGGTAGAGAACGCATGCTTTTAGAAATGGTCGGAACGAGAGACAAAGTACTAGAGTCCTCTGTAAGCATGGAACTGAGTTTTATATGTGAACCTTTAGCAGAATCGGATGTTCGAGGGCAGATTTTTAATCAGCTACAAAATAGATTTTCAAGTACAACATTAATCGGAGATACATTGAAAATAGAACATCAAATTAAAGGTGAAATAAAAATTAAAATGTGTAAATACTATATAGAAGCAGTTTGCGAGGGTTCTCGAATGCTCGATTTGGATCTGTTTCAAACATTAGGCCAAATCAATGATTCGTTCTTAGCGTTTAATACAGAAGAGGCGGAATGTGGTTGGTTGAAGCCTATTAAACACCTGGCTTACTAGAGGAAAACTTACTATTTGCTATCGGTTGCTAGAAAAAACTTCTGAAAAGCTAGAAACGACAGAGGTAATAGTGTATAATCCTTCATGGAGAGTTTTTCTCGGTATACAGTGAATTGTGGAGGAGGTTAGCACAAATGGCCTTATGGTTAGGAATTTTACTTATCGTAGTAGCGTTAATAGGGGGCACGGTTTTAGGTTTCTTTATTGCCCGTCAATATATGATGAAATATCTAAAAGAAAACCCACCAATTAATGAACAAATGATCCGTGTAATGATGTCTCAAATGGGACGTAAGCCATCGGAAAAACAAGTACGTCAAATGATGTCTCAAATGAACAAATTACAAAAATAATAATAAAACAAACAACAGTTTTTACAAGAAGCTGTTGTTTTAATTTTGCCCAAAAATAGGTACCACGGGCTGTGTACCCAAAATTGGGTACCAGGTACAAAAAACAATTCTGACAATTTAGAACCTTTTGTGTGCCAGGTACAAAAACAATTCTGAAAATTGTGATAGATAACTTACCTTTCAGTTGTTCTCCATTTAGAATGAATTCTTAAAACAGAGAAACACAAGCAAGCTCGATGTTTCTCTGTTTTTAATGTCGTATAGTTTAGTAGGGAAAAACTATACTATGGCGAATATAAGGTTGAATTAAAAAGGCTAGCTACTCCAAATCAAAGTTACTCATCTTCATAGCTAATTTCCATTTGAACTTTACCTGAATTGAATCTCCAATATGCATAAATACTAGCAAGAATTAACAATACAATGTTTCCAATCACTAATGATGAGCTTAAATCTTGGAATAATAAGTACACTTGGAGTGCAGATGTTAATGTTGCAGCAATACTTATTGTCCAAAGAGTCGCAGTTGACGTACGGAACTTAGACTTCTCCCATAAATGTGGAACGACCTTTGGTAATCTGACTGTAGCAATTGATAGAACTAGGAGTAGAATATTATTTAAGATAAGCGAAAGGTTCGCGATCGCACTAATATTCCATCCAGTAATAATTGGAATTAAGCTAATAATGTAAAACCCTGTCAATAAAATATGTGGTGTTTTAAATTTTTCATTTACTGCACCCAACTTTTTAGGAAACCATCCGTCAACACATGCTTGAAGTACAGGTTTTGTTACCCATCCAAATGTAGCGTTTAAAGTGGTTGCAAGTGCAAACATTGCACCACCAACAACAAAGAACACATATAAAGGATAGGGCATGAATTCCAAGGCAACAACTGTAAGCGGCTTATTTGTAACTTCGGCAATAGGTAACACACCTGCTGCAACTGTAGCCATTAGGGCATAGATGATTGCAACAGAGACAGTTGAAACAATTAATACAAACGGAATATCTTTCGTTGGATTTTTTGCTTCAGCACCAAAATTCATGATAACAGAAGCGCCTCCTGTTGCAAAAGTTAACAAAGCCGCAGCACTAAACAATCCTGTTAGACCTCCAGGCATAAAATCTATACCTGAAAAATAACCTGGCTGTATATTTGGCATACCGAAAACAACAAATAAAGTTAACGCTAAAGCCATTGCAACAACCATTGCCATTTGTACTTTAGCAGCTTCTTTCACACCAAATAAATTGACTAAAAAGAAAATCGTTAGTACTACTATTGCGATTAATTGCGAATTGATCCCCGGTATAAGTGCTAAAAAATAATCAGCAAAGGAAAGGGCATACATAGCAATCGCAATATTACTTACAATATAAATAATCGTATAAAATCCAGCAAATCGACTTCCAACTAACAGCGCTGCTTGTGTATAAAATCCTCCCCTTAATCGAACTGTTCCACTAATTAAAATTTGAGTGAATGCCATGATAATAACAAACACTGCTGCAATCATAAAAGCAATGTTTACAGACTTACCTGTCATTCCAATGGCTACCCCTACTAATGCAAAAATACCAGCTCCAATGATTTGTCCAACAGCAATGGACATTAAATCGCCTCTACCTAAAACTCTTTTTAAGTTTTTGGTAGACGTATGATTTTGCACTGCTCCAGAAACATTTTCATCCATTTCCTTCATTCCCATCCCCATTTCCCCTTTTTAAAGTTGTATAACTTTTTAATTGGATCATAAATGTTCAGATTCTAAATCTTGAAATTGAATCGCAATTCTTTCGAGGGCTTCCTGAATGATTGGTCTAGGAGACGGGATGCAAATTCTTTGATATCCATCCCCTTCTTTTCCAAACATTTCCCCATCTTCGAGGATGACATTTGCTCTGTTGTAAATTCGATCATGTATTTCATTAGACGAAAGACCATAACCTCTAAAATCTAGCCACATAACATAAGTCCCTTCAGGGATATTCACCTTAACTGTTGGCATTTTCTCCCGTAGGAAATTTTTAACGTATTCCATTGTCTGATCAAGATAGTCGTTTAATTGTTCCAACCATTCTTCGCCATCATTGTATAAAGCAATTAGTGCGGAAACCATAAATGGAGATGGTAAATGCATACCCATTGCATCACTAAAGGTGTTCTTCAATTCGGGGTTGGAGATAATTACATTTGTGCAGTGAAGACCTGCAACATTAAATGTTTTGTTGATAGCAGTACAAGTAATAATATGATCCGAATTACTTACAGCTTGTACCATCGGAATAAAGGTTTGTCCATTTCGAAGTAGGTCCCCATGAATTTCATCAGCAATAATGAGCACATTATGTTCTTTACAAATAGCAGAAAGCTTTTCTAATTCTTCTTCAGTAAAAATTCTTCCAACTGGATTATGAGGATTACAGAGAATAAACATAGTCGTCTGGTCTTCTTTAGCTTTTTCTTCAAAGTCTTCAAAATCAATGGTGTAATATCCGGTTGAATCACATTTCAAAGCATTATTCCGTACAATTCTCCCATTTTTCTCAATGGCAGCTGTAAAGGGAGGGTAAACAGGACGTTGAATAATGACACCATCTCCAGGCTTGGTAAATGCCTTTACAGCTACATTTAAAGCGTGAACAGTTCCTGGACTGTAGACAATTTCTTCCTTCTTAATGGCCCAGTCATATCTCCGTTTAAACCAATGTTGAATGGATTGATAATACTCGTTAGGAAAAACTGAATAACCAAAAATTCGATGATCAACCGTTTTGTGTAAAGCATCAATTAATGGTTGTGCAACAGGTAAATCCATATCAGCTGTAAATAAAGGAATTGACTCATGATCATACCTTTCCGTAATACCGAATTGCCTAATTAAATCACCACCATCCCACTTAAGTGAATACGTGTTTCTTCGATTGACAACTTCATCAAAATTGTATTTCAATTAACTCCTCCTCTTAAAATATTGATACCGTTTATAATGTTTAGCACCTAAACCAATATATGAGTATAAATATTCGGAATATTCTAAAAATAAAAAAATTACTATAATACTTCTTAATTAACACTCAATGGAATAGAAAAATTATTGGGAGAATTTGAGGTGGATAACAAATCGAGAAACTGTTTAGGATTGTATGAGAGAAATCACATTATATGAAATCACAATCTAGGATTTACTATGAAGAATATGATGAGATATGGCGGCTCAGAGGAAGAATTCTATAAAGTTAATGGGGAAAATTGTAAGAATTATTAGGGTCCAAAACGTATGTAATAACAATTTCAATCAACTAAAGAAATGAAAGATGCAAATGGAACTACAATTGTGAGCTATACTTAAGATGAAAAGGGGACAAGTTGGAGTTAAAGTCCTTTTTAACTAACGAAAACAATAAGTTTTAAGATAATAAACGTATGACGACTATGGTCAGCCATTAACGATGTCGATTAATGAAGAAATTATTATTACTTATTCAATCATCACAAAATATTAGTAATTTAGTTATATACTAGTCAGAATTTTATTTGCTACTATATAAGATAGGAACTAAGCTGATTGAAACCTTTGGAGTGGGAAGTTATGCCTGATGAATTATTCGTATACATACTAGTCGTTATTATTGCCGGAATATTAAGTTCATTCTTGTGTTTATATGCACAATTTAGGCTTAGAGATGCACCTGGTGCGAAGCCATATATTTTAGTAACATTTTTTTCAGCTATTTTCGCTTTTTCCTATGCATTCGAGTTAGCGAGTACATCACTAAAGCAAATGAAATTTTGGTTGAATGTTGAGTACCTTGCAATGCCATTTATACCAGTATTCATTCTATTGATGTGTTTAGAATATGTTGGGCAGAAGTTAAAACACTGGATTTATTATATCCTGTTTATTATACCTATTATTACCATATTTATGCATGGGACAAATGAAATTCATCACCTCTATTACACCACGATAGAGCTAAATGGTGAAGGTCCATTTCCTATTTTAAAGTTAGAACACGGCCCTTGGTTTTACGTTCATTCTATTTTTCTCTTTTTGTGTTTAATGATTAGTGTAATTGCATTACTAATGAACCTGAAAAATGCTAAATTTCAATTTCGTATGCAAATCATTCTGATGGTAGCAGGTATTATTATGCCTATCATTGCAAATTATTTTTATATAAATGGACTGAATCCCTATGGTATTGATTTAGGACCTGTCTCTATGGGTATTTCTTTTATCTTTCACGGTGCAGCACTTTTATCTTATCAAATGTTCAATGTAACGCCTATTGCTAGAGATACTGTATTTGAAAATATGAAAGATGGGATCATAGTTCTAAATCAAAATGGACAGATAGTCGATTATAACAATTCCATGCTGATTATCATTCCAATATTAAACTCTCAAATTATTGGACAATCAATAGTAGATATAGTAGATGGAAGTGGAAAACTTGCCGAAATCCTTTGGCTAGAAGATGAATGCGACTATAAATTGTGCATAGATGGAAAATATACATACTATAATATTCGCTTTTCAACTGTAAGAAATAAAAATAACTATGATATTGGGAAAATAATTACTTTTGTTGATGTAACTGAAAGAGTCTATTTACAAGAAGAGTTGGAAAATTTAGCCAGTTTTGATGGGCTAACACAAGTATACAATCGTAACTTTTTCATGCAAGAGACTGAAAAGCTCGTCCGCTCCCTGAATGGGAGAAGTGTATCAATCATAATGTTTGATATCGATTACTTTAAAAACGTTAATGATACATTTGGACATGAAGCCGGTGATACAGTTTTGGCTCGTATAGCAGGTGTAGTAAAGGATAGTCTAAGAACCTATGATATTATGGGGCGGTATGGTGGAGAGGAGTTTATTATATGTATGCCAGACACATCTTTAATCGAGGCGTATGAGTTTGCCCAATCCATTCGCATGAATATATTGCAGACTGTTGTACCTTATATGGATAAAGAAATTCGTGTTACCTCAAGTTTTGGGATATCATCAACTCAGATTAAAATAGAAGATAATAGTCTAACATTGCAAAAACTAATGAGAGAGGCTGACCACGCGCTTTATGGTGCTAAAAGTAAGGGCAGAAACTATGTTGAAATTTATGAGCAGAGTATGTAGTGTAGGATCTGTAAGAGATGTTGTTGATTTCTTGTGAAACTAAAGGATTAGTTTAAATGAATAATGATATTTCATATGTACAAAAAAAGAAAAAGAAACATATGGTTATGTATCAACTACACTAATGTTTTGGTTCATTATTATTTTTTCTAATACATACATTCGTATCTTGGGCATAGAATAAATTTTGCCACATATAGGACATAAAAACAGAGAAACATTTAGCTTGCTTGTGTTTCTCTGTTTTGGAGTTCATTCTAGATGGAGAACAACGTCCTCGGTATCCGGTTTACTGTAAATTCCTCTCAATTGTTCTGTTTATTCCAGACGTATTGATTTAAAAATTCCCTTACTGTTTGTTCATATTCTTTCGGGTTTTCATTGTAGGATTGGGCATGTGCACCTTTTTCAAACAGCTTTAATTCTTTTGGACCATTCTTCACTTCGTACATTTCTTCAGACATTTCAGGTAGTATGAAATCATCTTCCAAGCTATGAATAAAGAGGACTGGGGATTCAATATTCATAACTGCATCTTTAGGTGAGACATTCCAAATCGAATAACCATCACGCAACCTGAGAAAAATATTTGCTAAATGTACAGGAAGCTTTGTTCGGAGAACGGTTTGTTTTTTAATCACGTGAGATACTTGCTTTGAGAAATCGGAAAAAGCACAATCCGCAATATAAAAATCTGCATGATCATCAATCGAACCAGCATAAAGCAGTGTAGTAGCAGCACCCATTGATTCACCATGAATCCCAAGGACTGCTTCCTCCCCAATTATTGAACGAACCGTTTTCACTACAGCTTCTAAATCAAACTTTTCATAATGTCCATAGCTCGTCGTTTTACCTCCTGATTCACCATGTCTGCGGTGGTCAAACACAACTGTGTTAAATCCAAGTCTTTCATACATTCTTACATACTTTACTGAATTAATTTTGTTTTCTGTAACACCGTGGCTGATAATCACGGTGTTTTTCGTATTTAGTGGTTGTAAAAATACACCTTTAATAGGGTATCCGTTTGGGGAGTCGATTAATAATTCTTCTTTTCGACAATTGTTGTACCAAGTCTCATCAAAACGTTGTGCTTTTATTTCACGGTTATAGATAAAATCGTCGTCTTTCTTTTTAATGTACATTAATTTATTTGTAACGATTATACCAAATATCGTTGTTGCTGCAGAAACAGCTGTTGTCAAAATACTTGATAATAAAAGAACCTTTTTTCGTTTCATAAAAACACCCCGGTTTCCTTAAAATTTAAAGTTACCTATAAAACGAAATAAATACAACGCTAAAGATATTGTAACAATTGATTGTAAACAGAGTATTAATGTTTTGCATCTACAAATAGAGTTGGAAATTTGATAAAATCTCATTACGCGAAGATAAAAGTAGTAAATGAATCACATTTTACGTGCAAGTTTTCTTATAATTATTTTACGCAAGAAGAATGCGATAAGTTCTTATCAAACTTGTCCCTAAATGATTTAAACATATGAAAGTAGGTAAATGTCGTGGTCAAAAATAAAAAAGGTAAACAACAACAATCAAATCAACCAAATAAGCAAAATGATCAAAAAGAGGCGTTAACTTTACAAGATCAACTTAACGGTGATGTATTAGCAAAATTAAAACTGGCGAAGAAAAGCTTAGTAGAAGAAGCGCAAGCAAAAGAAGAGGAACGCCAAGCGCAACTCGTTTTTGAACGTAAACAACGTGAAAAAAATATGAGCTTTGAAGAATTACTTGAAAAATACGGAGATCATGGTACGAAGTTTTAATGATTGTATTGTTAGTAACAGTATTAAAAAGGCCAGATTGAGTAATAAATTCTCAATCTGGCCTTATAACTACAATGACTATGATTTTTTTGTTTTTCTCATCCCATACATAAAGAACAATAAGATAAACCAAATTGGCGTAAGTAATAATGCTGGTCTCGTTTCATCGGCCACAAACATAATCCCTAATATTGCTACAAATAGAAGTAATACTACATAATTTATAAAGGGAGCAAGTGGTGCCTTGAAAGTTGATCTTCTATGCAGATCGGGACGCTTTTTCAAATAGATTAGGTGAGAGATTAATATAATACTCCAAACCCAAATAAAACAAATTGCACTGATTGTTGTAACGATGCTAAATGCTGTATCAGGAAGCATATAACTTAATAATGCACCGATGGATACTACGATAGCAGATGTAAATAATGCATTACCAGGTACATGATTTTTATTTAACTTACCAAAAGATTTTGGTGCTAATTTATGTTTACTCAAAGCATACATCATACGACTAGTTGAGAATAAACCACTATTACCAGCAGACGCAGCTGATGTTAGAACTACAAAGTTAATGATACCAGCCGCTAAAGGAATTCCAACCAGTGTGAATACTTGTACAAAAGGACTACTTTCTGCACTTAACTCTGTCCAAGGATTAATACATAGGATGACGAAAACCGCACCTACATAAAACAATAAAATACGAACAGGGATTTTGTTAATGGCTGATGGAATATTTTTTTGAGGATTAGCCGTTTCAGCAGCCGAAACACCTACTAGTTCAACCCCAACAAAAGCGAACACAACCATTTGAAATGCGAATAAAAATCCAGTAATGCCATTAGGGAAGAATCCGCCATGTTCCCATAAATTTGTAACTGTCACAAAGCCTGTATCCGTTTGGAAACCTGTCACAATCATCACAATTCCAATAATAATTAATGCAATAATCGTAATGACTTTAATGATAGCAAACCAAAACTCTAACTCTCCAAATAGTTTTACAGTCAATAAATTTAGTGCAAGCAGAATTACTAAACATCCAATCGCAGGAATCCATTGAGGGATATCAAACCAGTAACGGACGTAAACGCCGACTGCTATAATATCAGCCATAGCGGTCATAATCCAACAGAACCAGTAAGTCCAGCCAGTAACATAACCAGCCCAATCTCCAATATAGTCCGATGCAAAATCGGTGAATGATTGGTAACCGGCGTTAGATAATAACATTTCCCCTAAGGAACGCATCACGAAAAATAAAGCCACCCCAATAATTAAATAAACAAGGAGTACGGACGGACCAGCTTTTTCAATTGCAGCTCCTGACCCTAAAAATAAACCAGTTCCAATTGTTCCACCAATGGCAATTAATTGGACATGCCGGTTTTTTAAATCTCGTTTTAATTCATGTTGTGTCATACAAAAGCCCCCAAAATGTTTTTTTTTGTTAATCTCAAGGCTGATTTGAACAAGAGGGCATTGCCATAATTAGTGCAATGTCATTATATAAAAATAAAAAAGAGATGGTCGGATGCCATCTCTAGAGTAAAAGAAGAAGTAGTTAGCCTAAAATACATTAGGATCTATTGCTATTACCGTAGTTTACATCATTATGTAAACCAATGAATATGCAAATGATGCGTTTAAATAACTATACTTAAACCCATCCATCTCTACTAGTTCCTGTCCTTTTGCCTGAGATTGTGAACCCTTCGGCGCCGCATATGCGAACTCTCCAGAAAATGCTCCAGCTATAGTGACCCCATAGCCTTCAACGCAATATATGAAATTGATTCGATGCTTACAACTTTACTAAAATTGTAGGTCGAAAGATTATGAAAATAGTATCAGTTCTACTCCAATTGCACAAGACTGTAAATTTATTGTGAGAGGAAAAAATGGTTTCGAATAGAAATAAATAATCCAAAAGGGATAAATATTGCATAAAACAAGTAGTGAGGAAATGAAAAGTGATTGGGGAAAACTAATAAATTCTAAAATAATGACGAAATTTGACATAAAAAAGCTATTCCTTTTGTTTTCTTTAAAGGTGCAAAACATGGGATAAGGAACCAATGTTTTCAAACCCCAATTTTAAATTAGCTTAAAAAACCATTTTACTATGCATGAAATATTTTAACGGAAAAATTCCGCTTATCTTAAGAAATCCCTATATACTTTCGAAAATAAAAGAAATTTTTCCGGTTATCAAATCCAAATCTTTGAATTTTGCCTAAATTAGAGCAGTTAACCGGAATTTCTCCGCTTATATCCGTTACTTTTGCACCTATTAAATAGATTAAACGGAGTTTCTCCGCCTATTTTATTTGCGGTAGTAAGTTGAAAAAAAACGTGAAATCGCCGGAGCAATTTCACGTTTTTTAATTATTGAACTTAGTTTTTGTACCAGCATCTGAAATAGAATTGCTATTTTTTTTTCTAACGTAATCCCTTAATACGAGTAAGATTTTACTAAGAAAAACAAACGTTACGGCACCGGCTGTATCGAGCAAAACGTCATTAAATACTCCTGTACGGCCTGGGACAAAGGTTTGGCGATATTCATCTAAGTTGGCAATAATGAAAGTCGTTCCAATGGATAATAGCACTGCAAAATTCAACTTAAATTTTCTATATAGTAAATAAAACAACACGGCAAGCATCCCAAATCCAACAAAATGAAACCCTTTGCGTATTAAAAATTCAACAAAATAATGATAGCCCCTTGTCTCAACGGAAATCGTCGTCCCCCAATAGGGAACTTCAATTTTACTTAACACATTATAAAAGGGCTCATCGGCCAACCACTGTTTTAACTGTGGGATGATGGTTTGCTGTTGATAAGACATGTTTGAAAAAACAAAGACAATAAACAGGCAGACGACTACAAGAGAGAAATATTTTTTCATCTGTGTTCAGTATAACCCTCTAGCTTAGCAATAGATTGAATAAAATCTATATTTTTGATTTCCTGTGCTTTCTCGTAAGCTTGTAAATTATCAAGTAGTTGTTGCTCATTTCGTGCACCAATGACGGTCGATGCAACTACTGGGAAACTTAAATTAAATGCAATCGCTGCTGCATGTAAATCTCCATATTCATCCTCTAAACGCTGTAATAGATCAACTAATTCATCTTTCGAATAAGACATATAGCCATTTGTTCTATCAATTCGTGTTCTCCATTCGTTTGTTAAAAGACCTTTTGCGATTGTCCCACGAGTTACGACAGTTACACCCGCTTTATAAATTTCGTCAAACCACTCTTCAGGACGGCGATCAAGAATACTATACTGCATCATGTTAGACACCGCTGAACTATTTTTAGCAAAAGGAATAAAGACATTTGGTCGAATGGATGAAAGTCCATATTCTCGAATAAGTCCTTCCTTTTTCAGCTTTTCAAATGTTTCAGTGACTTCATCCCACGAATCTTCAGTCGTTCCGCCATGCAACTGATAAATGTCAATGTAGTCCGTTTTTAAACGTCGTAAACTTTTCTTTAAGCCCTCTTCAATATGAGTAGGGGATGCATCCCAATGCCAACCGTTTCCACTTTCATTCCAAACATTCCCAACCTTTGTTGCAAGAATAACTTGGTCGCGGTAAGGAATTAAACATTTTCCTACGATTTCTTCATTCAATCCTTTATCGTATAAATCTGCTGTGTCAAAGTAATTGATTCCATTGTTAATCGCTAGCTCGATAATTGGTTTTGCTTCCGTTAAATTTGTAGGTAATGACATACAACCTAAACTTAGCTCTGAAATTTCAATCGTACTATTACCAACTGTTCTTTTTTTCATAGAAAGAGCCTCTTTTCCATAACTGTTTCTTTTATATATTAATGGTACAATGAACAAAACATGACGACAAGCGAGGACCCTTTAAGATGAAAAAATTTGAAGAAAAAACAATTCATTCAGAACCGATTTTCCAAGGAAAAGTCATATCTTTGAAGGTTGATGATGTGCTTCTTCCAAATGGCAAAGAATCGAAAAGAGAAATTATTAATCATCCAGGAGCTGTTGCGATTATACCTATTACTGATAATGGGAAGCTAATTCTTGTAGAGCAATACCGCAAAGCATTAGAGAGATCTATTATTGAAATTCCAGCAGGAAAGCTAGAAAAAGGAGAGGCGCCTGAACGTACAGCTAGAAGAGAATTAGAAGAGGAAACAGGGTATGGCTGCCATGAATTAGTTTATCTTCAATCATTCTCAACTTCTCCTGGATTTGCAGATGAGATTGTTCATCTCTATGTAGCAAAACAATTATATAAAATTGAACAAAAAGCTGAACTAGATGAGGATGAGTTTGTCTCATTAATGGAAGTGACAATAGAAGAAGCAGAACAAATGGTCAAGGAGCAAAAAATTTATGATGCGAAAACTGCTTTCGCTGTGCTTTGGATGAGACTTGGAGAAATGAATAATAAAATTTGATAGAAATTTTAAAAATTAGAAGCTAGTAAAACGTCATATTGATAGAGAACGAGCATAAGCTGTATTACGATAAAACGCAACTCAAAACAAATAAGCAAAACCTAAATTCCGGTTTATGTGGCAAAGGTTAACCAACTACAGTCAAAAATCCACGTCCTGTGGCATTGACTGCATGACCGACATTCAGTCGTCTTATGTTGGCCTTGAGTTGATGTTTACTTGTGCGGATTTCCTAAAGCACTCCCAATCCTATCCGCCAACGAAAGGAGAAAGGCTTATGTTTCGTTCTACTATACTTATACAATATGCGGTAATTCTAGCTATTAGTTTTGTGAGCGGTGTCATTTGTTTTCAGGCTTTTGCCCTGGACAAGTCCGTGCAATTAATAGAATTAATTGATTCTAGAGTCATTAATCCGTATAACGTCTCTTTTTGGCAAACAATATTTCCATTACTAGTTTCGATAGCGCTCGTTCTTCTTTTTGCCACCCATCCTTTTGTGACATTTGTTGCCCAATTCGTAGTGGCGGTAAGAGCAACTTTCTTTGGTTTTAGTTCAGTGTTTTTATTAACACAACAAGATTCTATGGCTGTATATAGCATCTGGTGGTTCCCATTCCAGCTAGTTTATTGCATCCTTTTACTAGTGTTATGTTCAGTATATACATCAAGAAAAGTTGGGAATAATCGAAAATACTTCTTCGCATCAAATCTATTTATCACTTTATTAGCGATTTTTGCAGGGATTTGCGCACTAGAAATCGCTGTAATATCATATTTTCTTTAACTTTTAATTAGAAACGTCTCAAGAAATTTAGAAGAAATTTCACTTTGACGAATTTGATGTAAAACGTCCCTTGTAATAACTTTTACTCATTTGGTATAATGAATAGAGTTTAGGAGGGCGTCGTATGGAAAGCCGTATCGATCGTATTAAAAAGCAATTACATAGTGCTGGCTATAAACTGACGCCGCAACGTGAAGCGACAGTAACAGTGCTATTAGAACATGAAGAAGATCATTTAAGTGCCGAAGATGTGTACTTACTTGTAAAAGATAAAGCACCTGAAATTGGTTTAGCCACTGTGTATCGTACATTAGAATTATTAACTGAATTGAAAATTGTCGATAAAATTAACTTTGGTGACGGTGTTTCCCGTTACGATTTACGACAAGAAGGTGCAAAGCATTTCCACCATCACTTAGTATGTATTGAATGTGGTGCAGTTGATGAAATCCAAGAAGATCTATTGGATGATGTGGAGGCTGTAGTTGAAAGAAGATGGAACTTTATCATTAAAGACCATCGACTAACTTTCCACGGAATTTGCTGGCGCTGTAATGGATCAAATGAGAGTAAATAATGAAAATGGAGTACTGTATAATTGTATACAGTACTCTTTTAATTTTATTAGATGTTTTAAGAATCAAGGAGAGTAATTTTTACATAAACACTAAAAAAACCCAACTCCATTCATATCAAATTTAATCTCATCCGTGGGATCCTCAACGTAGAACTTCCTAGAAAGTACCTTTACAATTTTAAAGGATAAATCTTGTACAGCTGGCAGAAAAAAACTATCATAAAAGGTAAGAAGGTTAGGTGATGATAGTGAGTAACTCAAAAGATGCTCTGTTAGATTATATACATTTTTTACAGGTGGAACGTCAGCTTTCCGAAAATACATTAGCTTCATATCGAAGAGACTTAGCGAGCTATCTTGAACATTTACATAAAGAACAAGAAATTATTAATTTAAGTGAAGTAACACGTACCAATATATTGCTACATTTAGATAATTTAAGAATGAACGGAATCTCCGCCCGATCCGTAGCTCGACACATTTCGGCAATTCGGTCATTTCATCGTTTCTTATTACGAGAGAAGGTAACCGATTCGGATCCTACCATTCATTTGGATATGCCGCAAATAGATCAAAAGTTACCTAAGGTTTTAACAATTGAAGAAGTGGATGCATTACTAGAAGCACCAGATCGAAATAAACCTCAAGGCATTCGTGATGTTGCTATGCTGGAGTTGTTATATGCATCAGGTATGCGTATTAGTGAATGTATCAATCTTGACCTTAGGGATGTTCATTTAACAATGGGCTTTGTGCGCGTATTTGGTAAAGGTGGAAAAGAACGTATTGTACCACTTGGAAAAAGCGCATTAGCAGCATGTGATGCCTATTTACAAATCGCGCGGGATAAATTACAAGGGAAATATCCTAAAACGGATGCGTTCTTTATTAATCAAAGAGGGAAGAGATTAACAAGACAAGGTTGTTGGAAACTATTAAAAGAACATTCGGAAAAGGCGAATATTAAAAAAGAGATTACACCACATACGTTGAGACATAGCTTTGCCACACATTTAATTGAAAATGGTGCAGATCTTCGAGCCGTACAAGAAATGCTAGGTCATGCAGATATTTCGACAACCCAAATATATACGCATATTAGTAAAACGAGACTTTCAGAAGTATATAAACAGTTCCACCCAAGGGCTTAATGTTAAATTGGCCAAACCATTGTAAATCTAATGTTGAGTTTTTTTACTTTATATGAAATGAAAATCAAATCTTTTACTTAAAAGATTACACCAGGCTTTTTAAGTCTACACTTTACACGAAAACAATTTCTTATGTTAGAATAAACTTCTTGTATTTACAAATAACAACCAATAAAACAAGATTAACAACTTTGCAGGAGGATACAGTATGAACCCTTTTAAAAAAATTCACCTAATTGTAATGGATTCTGTAGGAATCGGAGAAGCACCAGATGCTGCAAACTTTGGTGATGTTGGATCGGATACATTAGGTCATATAGCAGAAAAAATGGATGGTTTAACTATGCCGAATATGGAATCATTTGGATTGTCGAATATCCGTGAAATTAAAGGAATTAATAAAGTTGAAAAACCGAAAGCCTATTATGGAAAAATGCAGGAAGCTTCTGTTGGAAAAGATACAATGACTGGGCATTGGGAAATCATGGGACTAAACATTGACAAACCTTTTAAAGTTTACCCTGAAGGCTTTCCGCAAGAGCTGATTGAACAACTTGAAGCAAAAACAGGTCGTAAAGTAATTGGAAATATGCCAGCAAGTGGTACAGCAATTATTGATGACCTAGGTCCAGAACATATGGAAACAGGTGCAATTATTGTCTACACATCAGCTGACCCGGTTTTACAAATTGCAGCTCATGAAGAGATTGTCCCATTAGAAGAATTATATAAAATTTGCGAAATCGCACGCGAATTAACATTACAACCTGAATTCTTAGTAGGGCGTATTATCGCTCGTCCATTCGTCGGAACACCAGGTAATTTCTCTCGTACATCAAACAGACATGACTATGCATTAAAACCATTTGGTCGAACAACAATGAATGAATTAAAAGATAGCCAGTTCGATGTTATTGCTATTGGTAAAATTTCAGACATATACAATGATGAAGGTGTTACAGAAGCAATTCGTACGAAAAACAATAAAGATGGAATGGATCAACTCGTTCAAGTTGCAAAACGTGATTTCCATGGAATTAGTTTTTTAAATCTGGTTGATTTTGATGCGAATTATGGACATCGTCGTGATCCAATCGGTTATGGTGAAGCATTAGAAGAATTTGACCGTCGCTTACCAGAGGTGTTAGCTGAGTTAAATGAAGATGATTTATTAATTATTACTGCAGATCATGGAAATGATCCAACGTTCCCAGGTACGGATCATACGCGTGAGTATGTGCCTTTACTAGTGTATTCACCAAGATTTGTAGAAGGTAAAGAATTACCGCTACGCAAAACATTTGCTGATATAGCCGCTACGATTGCGGAGAACTTTAAGGTAGCTGCACCGTCATACGGCACGAGTTTCTTATCGAATCTTAAATAAAATATGTAATCCCACTCTTAAGGAGGCCACTCAAAATGAGAATGGTTGATATTATTGAAAAAAAACGAAATGGCGAAGAGCTAACACAAGAAGAAATTAGCTTTTTTGTTCAAGGTTATACGAATGGGGAGATCCCTGATTACCAAGTAAGTGCATTAATGATGGCTATTTACTTCAACGATATGACTGAACGTGAAAGAGCAGATCTGACGATGGCTATGGTGCACTCAGGTGACCAAATCGATTTAACCCAAATTGAAGGAATCAAGGTTGATAAACACTCAACTGGTGGTGTAGGCGATACCACTACATTATCTTTAGCTGCAATGGTCGCAGCATGTGGGGTACCAGTAGCCAAAATGAGCGGTCGTGGACTTGGTCATACTGGTGGAACGATAGATAAACTTGAAGCAATTGAAGGGTTTCACGTTGAACTATCTAATGATCAATTTGTCAAACAAGTAAATGATATTAAAATGGCTGTTATCGGTCAAAGTGGTAATTTAACTCCAGCTGATAAAAAGTTATACGCACTTCGTGATGTGACGGGCACGGTTTCAAGTATTCCGTTAATTGCAAGCTCGATCATGTCCAAAAAAATTGCAGCTGGTGCAGATGCAATTGTACTTGATGTAAAAACAGGCGATGGAGCTTTCATGAAGACACTAGAAGATTCTGAAGCACTTGCTCGTGCAATGGTTAAAATTGGAAATAATGTTGGACGTAAAACAATGGCCATCATTTCTGATATGAGCCAACCCTTAGGTTATGCAATTGGAAATGCTCTTGAAGTGAAGGAAGCAATCGATACATTAAAAGGGCAAGGACCAAAGGATTTAGAGGAACTTTGTTACACACTTGGCTCTCAAATGATTGTTCTAGGTGGGAAAGCTAATACACTTGAAGAAGCTAAGAGAATGCTTGAAGAAGCGGTGGCCAATGGGAAAGCGCTTGAAGTATTTAAGAAGTTTATCGAAGCTCAAGGTGGAGACCCTACTGTTGTCGATGATCCAACTCGACTTCCGCAAGCAAAATATAAAATTGAAGTCGCTTCTAAGCATTCAGGTTATATTAGTAAAATGGAAGCAGATGACATCGGTATTGCAGCCATGTTACTTGGTGCAGGTCGTGCAACTAAAGAGTCAACGATTGATTTATCCGTTGGGCTTGTTCTGCAGAAAAAGGTTGGCGATGCAATCGATATCGGTGAGACGCTTGTCACAATTCATACGAATAATCTTGATATAGAAAATGTTATTCAAAAGATTTATGCACATATCGAGATTTCGGAAGATAAAGTAGAAGCACCACAATTAATAAAAGGAATTATCACAGAATAAAGATTAAGGTTTGGCCAATGTTATTGGCTGAACCTTATTTATTTTAAAAATGTGAGTGGATTATTTTATATAAGATAGCTGCATGTGTAAACATTTTGCACTTCCGTGAATGTGCAGAGTTATCTAATTCAAAAATAAGTTAATAAAAGTGAAGAAATCGAACAAAAGACTATCTTTCAAAATTGAGTGACTCAATTTGAAAGATAGTCTTTTCTAATGATTAAAATACTTCCTTATTTACCATACTAAATGATGGTAGCGTTTTTTATACCTTGTCCCATTTACATAGCAGCTTCAAGTAGAAAAAAATAATATCACTTGAAGTTTTGAACCTATCTATAATAGTCGGATGAAGGAAGTTAGTATGTCGTATTTCCTCTACTTTTAACGAAATTCTTCTACTATTGTCAGGTGAAAAGGAAAAAAGAGTGCAATGTGGAATAGCCATTGTAAGAGGAGGCGAATACCATACATGAATTATGAAATTAATATGCACTTAGACACAATCGCAGTGATTCGCTTATATGGCGAACTAGATCATCATGCTACAGAACAAATCCGTGACCAAATTTCTAGAACCATTTTACAAGGAAGTCTCAAAACAATTATTTGGAATTTAGAAAAATTAAACTTTATGGATAGCTCTGGCGTTGGATTGATTTTAGGACGCATGAGAGAACTGCGTGCAGTAAATGGACAAACAATCATACTAAACCCATCAAATACAATGAAGAAAATATTCCAATTCTCTGGATTATCAGCGTACATGATGGAAAAAAAAGAAGAAGAAGCAATAATGCATGCAAGGGGGATTGTGAATGGATAACGAAATGACTCTTTCATTTTTAGCCGTTAGTGAAAATGAAAGTTTAGCGAGGATGGCAGTAACGAGTTTTGTTGCACAGCTTGACCCAACCATTGATGAACTTTCTGAATTTAAAACGATTGTTTCGGAAGCAGTTTCGAATGCAATCATTCATGGCTATGACGAAGATGGCAAAGGACTTGTTACAGTTCATGCTGTGCGAGAAGGTGACGTCATTTCGGTTGCTGTTAAAGATGAAGGGAATGGAATTCCTGATTTGAAAAAGGCAATGGAGCCATTGTACACGTCAAAAGCTGAGATGGAACGCTCAGGTATGGGCTTTACCATTATGGAAAGTTTTTCTGATAACTTACAAGTCGAATCTGAGCCTGGCGTTGGAACGGTGGTAACATTCTCTAAAAAATTTCACACTGTGAAAATGCCACAAATTTCATAACTTGGACGCGAATACGTTATGCGTATTTGAGAGAGGTAAGGGGGATGAGGACAATCGAACAGCCGTCCAATGTTTTATTAACACAGGAGGAGATGCGTGAGCTCATTGCTCAAGCACAAGCTGGTGATATTGATGCAAGAAAGCAAATGATTGAAGGCAATACGCGGCTCGTTTGGTCGATTGTTCAACGATTTGCTTCACGTGGAGTAGAGCTTGAGGACTTATTTCAAATTGGTTGTATTGGACTCATGAAATCAGTTGATAAGTTTGATTTATCCTACGATGTGAAGTTTTCAACTTATGCTGTTCCTATGATTATCGGTGAGATTCAACGGTTCTTACGTGATGATGGAATGGTCAAAGTGAGTCGTTCAATACGAGAATTGAACTATAAAATTCGTCATGCGACAGACGAATTTTTAAAGACCAATGAAAAACCGCCTTCAATCTCTGAATTAGCTGATATGTTAGGTGTAACAAAGGATGAAGTTCTTGTTGCAACGGATGCAATGAGAGACCCAGCATCTTTACACGAACAGCTATTTGAAAGCGAAGGGGATTCTATTACGTTAATGGATCAAATGAAAGATGAAAAGTCAGAATTACCATTTCATTATGTTCCATTAAAAGAAGTACTAGCGAAACTAGATAAACGAGAACAAGCAATTATTTACCTAAGGTATTATTTAGATTTAACGCAAACGGATATTGCTGAAAGGTTAGGTATATCTCAAGTTCAAGTTTCAAGGCTGGAAAAGAAAATATTAGCACAACTAAAACAATGGATGGATACCAATAATACATCAAGATCTACTAAAAAGACGGTGAATAAATGACGAACAAGATTTTTACATCTATAGACGAGGCAAAAAAGTTTTTAGAAGGTCGATTTGGTAAAGATGAATCTTTTGATTTTCTAATGAAAGAAGTATATGTAAGAGATTTACCGGTGCTTCTTGTATACGTTAGTGGGCTAATTGACTCGAATACATTAACTATTCAATTAGCTCCACTTTTTTTTGAACGTGAAGATAGTAAAAAAATTGGAATTAATGATTCCATCGATGACGAGCCTGCTTATTTTAATGAGCATTTAAATTTCTTTGGAAAGTCGGAGTCGAAGGACAAAGAAGAATTTGTACTATCTGTTTTAAGTGGTACTGTTGGGATTATTACGTTACATGGCTTTGCATATACATTGGAGTTACGTAATTATCCTGGACGTACACCTGAAGAACCCGATAATGAAAAAGTTATTAGAGGTTCCCGCGACGGGTTTGCGGAAAATATCATTATCAATGCAGGTTTAATTCGGCGTCGAATTAGAAGCCCTCAATTACGATTTAACCTTCATAAACTATCAGAATTAGGTCAAACGGATGTTGCGATTGTCTATATGAATGACCTGGTGAACGAAAAGCATTTAGAGTGGATCAAAGAAAGATTTAAACAAATTAAACATGATGGCTTGACAATGGCTGATAAATCGCTTGAAGAATGGTTATTCAAGCAAAAGTTTCATCCAATGCCATTTGTTAGGTATTCAGAACGACCTGACATTGTTGCTGCCCATTTACTCGAAGGGCACATTGCAATTGTAGTGGACACATCGCCATCGGTTATTATTGTTCCGGTTACGATGTTCCACCTCTTGCAACATGCTGAGGAATATAGGCAAGCTCCTTTTGTAGGCACAGCAATCCGTTTATTACGTTACTTTGCCGCGTTTTTCAGTTTAACATTGTTACCGATTTGGTACTTACTGGCAACGAACGAATATCATGTCCCCGAGGCACTATCGTTTATAGGGGCCAAAGAGGAATCCGAAATTCCGTTATTCTTACAGATTATTATAGCGAGTTTAGGTTTAGAATATTTGCGAATTGCGGCCATACACACCCCTACACCACTATCTACCGCGATGGGTTTAGTGGCCGGGGTCATTATAGGACAAATTGCAATAGAAGTAGGATTATTCTCTGCTGAAGTTGTACTTTATTCAGCTGTCGTTGCTATTTTCTCCTTTGCTATCCCTACTTACGAGTTAAGTGCAGCACTAAAATACTTCCAATTTTTTATCATAATATTAACTGCACTTTGGGGAGCGAACGGTTTCTTTCTTTCGTTATTCTTGACGTTTTCCTACTTCTGCCACTTAAGACCTATGAACGTACCGTATATGTGGCCACTTGTACCATTCTTCCCAAAAGCATTTATACGCGTCTTTATCCGATTCCCAATGGCGGACGATGCAATCAGACCTTATGTTGTAGGGGCAAAAACTCGAAAACGTGCATGATTGTACCATTGCGAAACGCAGTCTCCTATGTTAAAGTTCTCATATAAGTTTTAGTTAATTAGAATTCTTTCTGATGAACTTAAGGAGAGATCGTTTATGCATTTTTATGGAACACAATCAGTAACCAATGATGGTCATCTAATGATTGGTGGAGTAGATACAGTCGAGCTAAGCAGAACGTATGGTACTCCACTTTTCATTTATGATTTAGAGTTAATTCGAAAACGTGCAAGAGGATTTATCGATACTTTTAATAGATTAGGTATTAAAGCAGAAGTGGCATATGCTTCAAAAGCATTTTCATGTATTGCTATCTATCAATTAGCTAATGAAGAACGACTGTCATTAGATGTTGTTTCTGGTGGAGAGTTATATACTGCTATTAAATCTGGATTCCCTGCTGAGAGAATTCATTTCCACGGTAATAACAAATCTTATGCAGAACTTGAGCTTGCATTTGATACGAAAATTGGTTGTATTGTAGTAGATAACTTCTACGAAATAGAATTGTTAAAACAAATTTCTGAAGCTAGAAAACAACCAATGCGAATTTTACTTCGTGTAACACCTGGTGTAGAAGCACATACACATGACTTTATCACAACTGGTCAAGCAGACTCTAAATTTGGGTTTGATTTAAATAATGGCCAAGCTGATGAAGCATTCCAAAAGGTTGTGAACCACCCATATATTCAATTATTAGGGTTACATTGCCATATCGGTTCACAAATCTTTGAAACAGATGGTTTTAGTTTAGCTGCAGGGAAATTAATGCAAAAAATTAGTATCTGGAAAGAACAAAACCAATTTGAATGTACAGTGTTAAATTTAGGTGGAGGATTTGGGATTCGTTACACAGAGGAAGACCATCCATTAGAGCCTCAAGTTTACGTAGAAGAAATGATTAAAACTGTTCAAGAAAATGTAAAAGAGTACAAATTATCAATGCCAGAAATTTGGATTGAACCCGGTCGTTCGTTAGTCGGGGATGCAGGAACTTCCTTATATACAATTGGTTCACAAAAAACAGTGCCAAATATTCGTGAATATATTGCAGTTGATGGCGGAATGAGTGATAACATTCGTCCAGCGCTATATGATGCGAAATATGAAGCAACTATTGCCAATAAAGCAAATGAGCAACGAAACTTTACATACACAGTTGCAGGTAAATTGTGTGAATCTGGTGATAAGTTAATCATTGATGGCGTATTGCAAAAAGCCGAGCCTGGTGATCTATTAGCTGTATTTTGTACGGGTGCTTATGGTTATTCAATGGCTTCAAATTATAACAGAGTTCCACGTCCTGCTGTAGTATTTGTTGAGTCAGGGGAACATCAACTAGCTATACAAAGAGAAAGTTATGAAGATCTTGTTCAAAATGATCTTCCATTTACTTTGAACAAGGTGAGTGTAAAATGAATAGGCATTCAAGATGGTGGGTCTTAGGTATTGTAGTTGCAGCTAGTTTAATATGGGCTTTAATCTACTTATTTGTGATTATACCGAACGCATCGTCTTAATAATAAAGAATAGGTCTTGTGTTGCCTATTTTAGATAATTCAGGTAGGATAGTAACGATGTATCTTCATTCAATTGTATTTATAACCTTTAGCTTTCATACTAAATATATACGCTAACTATATTTAGTAATTTGTTCTAAAAAGCTAACCATTATTATGTGGTGTTCAAACGAGTAAATGAAGATTAAAGCCTCCGGCGGCTGCCACAGATTTACAAACGTAATGAAATAAACTTCGATAAAATCTGGGCACTAATACGCCAGAGCGTATTTGATGTATGATAAAAGAGGGAATGTTATACATGTTAGTTCGCTATAAAAAATCATTTGAAAAAATTGCAATGGGATTGCTTTCATTCATGCCTCAAGAAAAGGATGTAAAACGTCTTGTAGAAACGATGTCTAAGTATGAGCATGACGAAAACTGGCAATTGTTTTTCTGGAAAAAGGGTGAAGAATATATTGGGATTGTAGGTGTTTCTGAAGAAGCAGGAATTGCCACGATTCAACATATTACCGTCATCCCATCCCATCGAGGTGAGGGCGTTGCAATGGCGATGCTTCAGGAACTCTCAAAACAATATGAAATGCTTCAAGCAAATGATACGACAGAACCATTTATAAAAAAATGTTTACCAATTATTAACGGGGCAGAAGGTACAGAATAATGTACCTCTGCTTTTTCTTTTTTTTATAGTTAAATTTCTTTTTTACCTTTCATCTTTCTTTTTAATTCTCTTGCAATTAGAATATCTGAACGGTCGCGAAGCATATGTTTATTAAGTAGAAAGTGATAAGAATGGTTTGGTAGATCATTTATTTTTTCAGACACTAGATGTTCAAGCTTTTTACTGAGAATGGGTAATTGAAACGAAGTAAATGGACAATCTTTTTCCACTTTTGTAGTGGACTCCTTACAAGATTCGCACAACAAATCGTAATCGATATATTCAAAGAATATAGAGTTTTCATTTTTACGGAAATTATTGAAAGCTTTATTGAAAGTTCTTAATGCGCCTTTTAGGTTTTCACGTCGCCAATGATACATTCCAGTTGCTAGTTGTATATATCCAACTAAAGGATGGTTTTTATCACTAGGAGCAATTTGTTTCCAATATTCTTCTAGCACTTCGTGGCATTCAAAATAATCTTCATTTCCATTAAAATATGTACAGTAATCAACAAATAAAGTGTGAAACAGTGGATGCATTGATTTCCTCTTTCCTTTATACTAATTAATGTTGTAAATTTAGATATACGCTTTTTATAGTAAATATAACAGTGTAAATTTAATGAATTCGATAAAAATTCTTATTAACAATTAAACTAGAGTTTGTAATTAATAAACTTATCAGGTGGTACAGTTATGTCTTACGAAGTAAAATTGGATGCCTTTTCAGGGCCTCTTGATTTATTATTGCATTTAATTCACCGTTTGGAAATTGATATCTATGACATCCCAATGGCAGAATTAACAGGCCAATATATTGACCATATACATGCTATGAAAGTATTAGAATTAAATGAAGCAAGTGAATATCTTGTGATGGCAGCAACTCTACTTGCTATTAAAAGTCGTATGCTATTACCAATTCATGAAGGTGAACTAGAAGATTCTGAATTTGAAGTAGAAGCACTTGACCCGAGGGAAGAATTAGTAAATAAGCTAATTGAATATAAAAAATATAAAGAAGCAGCAGTTGAACTTAAATTGTTAGAATCAGATCGAGCATTAGTTTACACTCGTCCGCCTAGTGACTTATCTTCCATGGAACCAGATGAGCAACTAGCACTATTTGATGCATCAGTCAATGTATACGATATGATTAGTGCACTTCAGAAGATTTTAAGACGTAAAAATTTAAGAAAACCACTTTCTACAAGAGTAGCAAGACAAGAAATTTCTATGAAAGATCAAATGTTTGCTGTTGTAAACTCATTAAGATCTTTTGGAGGAAGATCAGCATTTTCGGAATTGTTCCCATACGAAGATAAGACAACGATTATCGTTACATTCTTATCTATATTAGAACTTATGAAAAGACAAGTGATTTCAGTTGAACAACAAAATAATTTTGAAGAATTATTTGTAATATTAGACAAGGAGGTTCCCGAGGATGAACTTAGAACTGTTGATGAGTAAGCTTGAAGCTCTTCTGTTTGTTGTTGGGGACGAAGGTATAAATGTTAAACAATTTTCTCAATTACTAGAAGTTGAATCGATGGAAATCGAAGCAGCACTAAGTGAGCTTAAAACATACTATGAAGAATCTAATATGAGAGGCATAACATTAAAGAATTTAGCAGGTACATACCAATTAACAACAAAAACAGATATGGCAGATACTATTAAGAAATTAGTGGAGAATCCCACTAGTCATGTATTATCTACTGCCTCACTCGAAGTGCTCGCTATTATAGCATACAAACAACCTATCACAAGAGTTGAAATTGAAGATCTAAGAGGTGTCAAAAGCGATCGACCAATACAAACGCTCGTTTCACGTGCTCTTATCCAAGAAGTAGGACGTGCAGAAGGGACGGGCCGTGCTATTTTATATGGCACAACCAAAGAGTTTTTAAATTATTTTGGATTAGATTCACTAGATGAACTTCCACCATTACCGGAACAAGTATTAAAAGATGATGACCAAGAAACAGATCTATTCATGACTAAGTTCCAAGAAGCTTTTTCTAGTGAGGAATAAAGTGAAAAAGGAGTGCCTAGTTGAAAAAAATTGCTAAACTATTATTTGTTTTGGCATTTTCATTAACTGCCTATTTTGGAGCAGCAAAAGCTGCAAATGCTTCCTATGCTGTTATTGATGCTGATACCGGAAGACTTTTATTTGGTAGCAACCCTCACGTTCAGATGCCTATCGCTAGTCTAACAAAAATGTGGACAGCCTTAGTTGCAATTGAAAATGCAAAGTTGGATATGGAAGTTACGATTTCAAATGAAGCAGCTAATGCTGAAGGTTCTTCTATTTACGTAGAACCTGGAGAAAAAGTAAAATTAGAGACCTTGTTATATGGGTTGATGCTACGTTCAGGAAATGATGCCGCTTATGCAATTGCCGAAAGTGTTGGTGGATCATTAGAAGGTTTTGTTGATCTGATGAATGAAAAAGCCTTATATTACGGACTCAAATCAACTTATTTTACTAATCCCTCTGGTTTACATCATGATTATCATTTATCTACAGCGTATGACACAGCATTAATGCTAAAATATGCAATGGATAATCCAGAGTTTCGTGAAATTGCAACAACGATCACTTATAATTCATCTGGAAAACTAGTAAATGGTACAAACTGGTTAAATAAACATCGATTATTAAGAGAAAAAGTAGGAGCAATTGCAGGGAAAACAGGCTTTACAAAAGTTGCTGGCCGAACATTGGCAACATACTTTGAAAAAGATGGAAAGAGAGTAATCGTTGTCACATTAAGTGAATCAAATGATTGGCAAGTACATAAATATCTTGCGGCGAAGGCGTTTGAGGAATATAAGGTTGTGACAATTGCCGATAAAGGAACTTATAATGTGCATAATGATATTGCAGTAAAATTAGAGGAACCTATTAAACTATTATTAACTCCAAATGAAGAAAACGAACTGAGAAATGTTTTATATCTATCTAGAAAACAAAGTGAGTTTGGTGTCTGGCACATCTTTTTAAATAACATGAGTATCTTTACAAAACGGGTAGATTTAAAAAACTAACTTAATAGGTAATTTTATTGGAGATGGTGGAAAGATATTTTCTAGCATCTCCTCCTTTTTGTTAAGAAGTTTACTAATTTAAATCTTCTATTTACTTATTGACTTGCATTTTGGTGAGATCTAAATAACCGCTTGATATTCCAAAGGATGAAGTTGGTAGATAGAAATAACCTTTAAAATGCTCCTTTTATGAACAAATCATGGCAAATAATGAGATTCCCTGAAGCCTACAAGCTATTTTCCTTTAATATTGCAATGAAATATGACATAATTTTCACGCAGCCCTAAAGTGAAACGGTTTTACAATATTCATATTGAAGGGTGTATGAACCAATCGGAGCTTACGTTCAGATAAATCCTCAAAAGATAATAAAAGTTCTAATTATTTTTAAGTTGGGAGTTTTACTGTTCGTATAGGTGGGGAATTACTTTTGTAGCTTGTGTTTTGTAACACAGGCATTTTAAATAGACGGAGTGAATTATGAATGGAAAGATTACAAAAAGTAATAGCTTATGCTGGCGTTGCCTCAAGGCGTAAGGCGGAAGAATTAATATTAGAAGGTAAAGTGAAAGTAAATGGTAAGGTAGTAAAGGAATTAGGGACCAAAGTATCCAATTCTGACGTTATAGAAGTGAATGGCGTAAAACTAGAAAAAGAGGATAAAGTTTATTACTTACTATATAAACCAAGAGGAATTATTTCTGCTGTCACAGATGACAAGGGACGAAAAACTGTCACAGATCTCTTTAAAAATGTACCAGAGAGAATTTTCCCAGTCGGTCGATTGGATTACGACACTTCTGGACTTCTATTATTGACGAATGATGGCGAATTTGCATATCAGATGACCCATCCAAAATTTAAGATTGATAAAACTTATGTTGCACGAGTTAAAGGTGTTCCAACGATTGAAGGGCTCAAGAAACTTCAAAGAGGTATTAAGTTAGAAGACGGTAAAACCGCACCTGCAAAAGTAAGTATGACGTCTTTTGATGAAAAAGCTGGGAAAGCAATTTGTGAAATAACAATTCATGAAGGTCGAAATCGTCAAGTTCGACGAATGTTTGAAGCAATTGGAAATCCCGTAGTTAAACTTAAACGTGAACGTTTTGCTTTTTTAGATTTAGTGGGATTAAACCCTGGGGAATACCGTCAGTTAACGAAACATGAAGTAAAACTTCTAAGAGTATTAGCAGAGACAGGTAAAATCGAATAACAATTAAGTGAATATAAAAAAGTTCGAAAATCCTTCAAAATAGAAAAAAGTACGATACTCTATATTTGTTATAATAGAGGAGATTGTAAATTTTTTATTAAGTAGTAATTACCTTTTCATTACAGTGAAGGATTGGAAAAGCCCAGGGGCATGAGATATGGGAGGTTACGTGTAAATGGATAAAAAGAAAAAGCGTTCTATTACTCGTGGAATTATTTTGGCAGTGTTAGTCTTAGCCATTGGATATACAATTTATAGTTCATTCACGAAAGAGAAAGTAGAAGTTATACAAAGAGGAGATCAAGCACCTAATTTTGAGCTTGTCGGTTTAAATGGAGAAACATATCGCTTATCTGACTTTAACGGTGAAGGCGTTTTCTTAAATTTCTGGGGGACATGGTGTGAACCTTGTAAAAGAGAAATGCCAGCAATGGATCGTCAATATGAAGTTTTTAAAGACCAAGGTGTCAATTTGTTAACAATTAATATTGCCCAATCAGAATTCGAAGTAGAAAAATTCCTAAACAATCTTGGCGTAGATTTTCCAACAGCAATTGACAAAACAAAAAGTGTTATGACTGCTTACAATATCCAACCTTTACCAACTACTATTTTAATTAGTCCAGATGGTAAAGTGGAAAATATTATTACTGGCGAAATGAGTGAATCAGATATCATTTCTTATATGGAGTCAATCAAGCCAGAATAGGAGTAATCATTATGGAGAAAATTGTTTGTACATGTGGTCATGAAAACGCAGTGGGTACAAAGATATGTGGCAATTGTGGTAGACCGCTTACTGAAGAAGCAAAGTCACAAAAAGTACTAGATATGAAATACGATGGCTCAGCTATTCGATCAAAAACATACAATAAATCTATTGTCGATAAAATATGGAACTTTTTCTCTAGTGTTAAAGTTGGTGTTTCATTAATTATTATTACATTAGTAGTGTCATCGTTTGGAACAATTTTTCCCCAAGAATTTTATGTAACTGCAGGAACTGATGCCGAAAGAGCCTTGTATTACCAAACGAATTACGGTTCAATCGGTACACTTTATTATAATTTAGGTCTTGCTGATTTATATTCCACTTGGTGGTTCCAAGCTTTAGTTGGAATGCTGGGGATTTCAATTATCGTTGCGAGTATTGACCGTGGTCTTCCGCTACACAAATCATTAAAAAATCAACGAGTAAAACGTCACGAAAGCTTTATGAGACGTCAAAGAATTATCGCTGAAGGTGCTATAACTAAAGAAGATACTTCTAAAACGTTAGACAAAGTGGAAGAAAAACTGAAAAAGTTAAATTATAAAGTCCGTCGTGATGGTACAGCATTACTTGCTGAAAAAGGTAGATTTGCTCGTTATGGTCCTTACATAAATCATTTAGGTTTAATCACTTTCTTAGTAGGAGTTATGTTACATCAACTTCCGGGAATGTATGTGGATGATTCAATGTGGATCCGCGAAGGAGAAACACGTGCTATACCTGGAATGAATGGGTACTTCTTAGAAAACAAACAGTTTATTTTTGAAACCCATGATAATGACCCTACAACTGCACAAATACAACAAGGTGTGAATGCGGTTGCAAAGAACTATCAAACGGATGTTGTTTTATACAAGCAATCTGAAGATGCTTTACCAGGTCAAACCGATCAATTAGAAATAGTAAAAGAGTACTCAATTCGTGTAAACCATCCATTAGAACATGATGGTTTTGCATTATATCAAATGGACTTTAGATTAAATGAATTAAAAGCAATGACTTTTTCACTTACAAATAAAGAAACGGGTGCGTCGCTTGGTGATGTCACAATCGACTTAAGAAATCCGAAAAAAGAATATGTCATCGATGAACAAACGAAAGTAATCCTAGTTAATTATTTCCCTGATTTTACAGGATTTAATGATAAAGGTGAACCACAGACAGCTACGCCAAACCCTAATAATCCAGCATTTATCTTTAATATGATTACACCAGATACACCTGAAGGAGAGATTAGTTTTGTAGCTATTCAACAAACCGTTGAAGGATCAGGAACAGGTGAGAATCTATATAAAATGTCATTTAAAGGTGTAGATACAATTAATATGTCAGGTTTAACGATTCGTATGGATAAAACCATTCCATTATTAGTCGTTGGAGCATTTATCTTTTTACTTGGGTTAACGATTGGTTCATACTGGAATCATCGAAGAGTTTGGGTCGAACTATTATCAGACGGTAATATTCGTCTTGCAGCACATACAAACAAAAACTGGTTTGGTATAAAAAAAGAAATTAATGTACTAACTGAATATGCGCATTTACCACAATATATTGACCAACTTGATGACGAAGATGATGAAAAGATTAAAAAAGAAACGATTGAATAGTTTGAATTAGAAAAGGTAAGGTGACAACAACCTATGAGTTTAATTGATTTAAGTGGTAATTTGTTAGAAGCCGCTTTTATAGCATATTTAATTGCTACATTATTAATCGGTGGATCCATTAAAAGTTCAAAACCTGATGGTGCAGAAAAAAGAGCTAATAAATGGGGATATCTTGCAATTATCGTTACAATTATAGGATTCCTTGCTCATTTAGGATACTTTATTACGCGATGGATTTATTCTGGACATGCTCCAGTGAGTAACATGTTTGAGTTCTCAACTGCATTTGGGATGTTCTTAGTAGGAGCATTTATCTTAATGTACTTTATGTATCGTGTAACGGCACTTGGATTAGTTGCTTTACCAATTGCATTATTAATTATTGGATGGGCAGCAATGTTCCCACGAGAAGTAACACCTTTAGTTCCATCTTTACAAAGTCATTGGTTAACCATCCATGTTATTACTGCCGCTCTTGGTCAATCAATCTTAGCTATTAGTGCTGTTGCAGGGTTACTTTATCTATTAAAAGCGGTAGACCCGAAGAAAAAAGGGAAAGAACGTTTTTGGCTTGAAGCGGTACTTTATTTCTTAGTAGTTATTGTAGGATTTATTGCTGTTACAAGTGGGTTTAAAGCAGCTGGCTATGAAGCAGAATATTCATATATCAATAAAGACGACCAAGAGTTAACAATTATTTATAATCTCCCTCCATTCTTTGGGATGAATGAATCTCAGGCTATTACAGAAGGAGCAATGGTACCGTTAATTGAAATGCCAGCATTTATCCATGCTGCTAAATTAACAACTGTTGTTTGGTCACTATTAGTGGGTACTGTTCTTTATCTTTTAATTCGTTTAATTACTAGAAAACGTATTATTGAAATGCTAAATCCATTAGCAACGAAAGTGAACTTACAATTATTTGATGAAATCGGTTATCGTTCTGTACTAATTGGATTCCCGGTATTCTCCCTTGGTGCCCTTGTATTTGCAATGATTTGGGCAGAACAGGCATGGGGTCGCTTCTGGGGTTGGGATCCTAAAGAAGTATGGGCACTAATTACATGGTTATTCTATGCTGCATTTCTTCACCTTCGTCTATCAAGAGGATGGGAAGGTAGAAAGAGTGCGTGGTTAGCGTTAATTGGTTTTGGTATCATTATTTTCAATTTAGTAGTTGTAAACTTAGTCATTGCTGGTTTACACTCTTACGCATAATTTTATAGACAATAAAAGAAAGTTCTTCATTTTAAAGAAGAGCTTTCTTTTTACATAAAAATACATTATTCTGGAAAATTTTTATATGATTAGGAGTTTAAGACTCTATACTTATTAGTTTCCTTTATCTTCTTTTCATTTTTTGCCATAAATAGTACAATAATAATAGAGAAGAATGAGAGGGGTAAAACCTATGTCTGAAAATATTTCTATATTAGTCGTAGATGATGAAGATAGAATTCGTCGTTTATTAAAAATGTATCTAGAACGCGAAGGATATGAAGTAGAAGAAGCTGAAAATGGAGATGTTGCTCTCTCAAAAGCATTCGAGAAAGAATACAGCTGTATATTATTAGACATCATGATGCCTGAAAAAGATGGCTTACAAGTAGTACAAGAACTACGAGAAAAGAAAACAACACCTATTATTTTATTAACTGCTAAAGGTGAAGAAGCAAACCGTGTTCAAGGCTTTGAATTAGGCGCGGATGACTACATAGTAAAACCATTTAGTCCACGTGAAGTAGTGTTACGTGTCAAAGCTATTTTACGTCGATCTGCTGCATTTTCACCTGTAACCAATACATCTGCATCAAAAGATTTAGTTGTATTTCCACATTTATCCATTGACCACGATGCACATCGCGTGACAGCTGATGGAACAGAAGTTAATTTAACACCTAAAGAATATGAACTGCTGTACTTTTTAGCAAAATCACCAGATAAAGTATTTGACCGTGAACAATTACTAAAAGAAGTTTGGCACTATGATTTCTTCGGTGATTTACGTACTGTTGATACACATGTTAAACGTTTACGTGAAAAGTTGAACCGTGTTTCAGAAGATGCGGCGAAAATGATTGTAACCGTTTGGGGTGTAGGTTATAAATTTGAGGTAGTCAATGACTAGAATATGGAATAGTATTGTCGGGAAGCTATGGGCAACCATATTGCTTCTCGTTTCGTTTGTATTATTTATTTTCACGGTACTTATTTTGGAGTTTTTTGATAACTATCATAAAGAACAAGCACGGGTCTCAATTAGTAATACAGCCGCTACAATTGCAGAAATTGTGAATAATTACGACGTAGATTTATTTTTAGATGTAATCATTGAAGATTTATTAAGCAAAGATACTAACGCGTTTATTGCTGAAGACCCAACAAAGGTTTCCTCTTCTTTCCAAACTGGATTGAATCAAGAGAAGATACAACAAAGCATCATGTCGAATGATGGATTTAAAAAAGTATTTGAAACAGATGAGCAAATCATTCATGAATTGATTCTTCCATCACAAAAAGAAGAGGGCAAGCTTGAATCTTATATTGTTCTTGGGTACCCACTAAAGAGTGAGACAGAATTGCATGGTGCAATTTTTATTTTCCAAAATCCAGATGCTATTCATCAGACTACGAGTCAAACAACGAAAATCGTGTTCCTATCTGCAGCAATCGCCTTCTTATTAACAACATTTTTTGCCTTTTTCTTATCTAGTAAAATTACATTACCGCTTAGAAAAATGCGTGAACACGCCTTTGAATTAGCGAAGGGTAAATTTGATGATCAACTACCATCTACTCAAAACGATGAAATTGGCCAATTAGCTGTTGCCTTTAACCAAATGGGGCGTCAATTAAAACATCACTTAGAAGTCATCAACCAAGAAAAAGAGCAATTATCAAGTATATTAACATCTATGACGGATGCAGTTATTACGTTTAACCGTGATCGTACAATTCTACTAAGTAATCCGCCAGCAGAAAAATTACTGCAGAAGTGGTATTTAAAACAAGCTGCTAATAATGGAAGCCCAATACCTGCAGAAATTTATCATATGTTAGATCATGTCCTTGATTTTGAGGACAAAATAGTAGAAGAACTAGATATTAATGGGTCAAGTTATAGTTTAACAATTAGCCCATTAAAAAATAATGGACAATATATCCGTGGGGCAGTTGCGGTTATTCGTGACATGACAGAGCAAAAGAAACTTGAAAAATTGCGATCTGATTTCATTGCTAATGTATCACATGAGTTAAGGACACCGATCGCCATGTTACAAGGTTATTCTGAGGCAATTATTGATGATGTCGTTTCAAGTGAGGAAGAACGTTCGGAAATGATTCGTATCATATATGATGAATCCCAACGTATGGGTAGACTCGTTTCAGACTTGTTAGACCTAGCTAGAATGGAATCCGGTAATATAACCTTATTTAAAGAAGAAATGCCAATTGTTCATGTCTTAGAACGAATCACTCAAAAGTTTGCACAAGTAGCCAAAGAAAAACATGTCCATTTAGAATTTGTATCAGCACTACCAGAGGAACTATCTGTTAGTCTTGACGAAGACCGAATTGAACAAGTATTGACAAACTTAATCGATAACGCCATCCGACATACACCACAAGATGGAAGTGTAACGGTTTCGCTAGAACCTGAGTTAACCTATGCCAAAATTAGAGTGACCGATACAGGTGAAGGGATTCCATCAGAAGATCTCCCTTATGTATTTGAACGATTCTATAAGGCAGATAAAGCTAGGACACGCTCAAAAAGTGGAACAGGGCTCGGTTTAGCGATAGCAAGAAATATAGTTGAAGCACATAAAGGGAATATTAAAGTAGAGAGTGTAGTAGGCGAAGGTACAACATTTACTTTTTATTTACCACTATAAATTATAATTAGCAGGGAAACTCTTTTCCCTGCTTTAAAAAGTTATGAACTACCGAAACTTTTATTTGTTTGAAACGACAAATTTAATAAGAATGGGAGTGGTTATGGATGAAAGAATCCATTTTCCATCGTTTGTATGATACTTACCATCAAGACGTCTTTCAATTTCTCATTTATTTAGTGAAAAATAGATCCATCGCAGAGGATTTATCACATGAAGTATACGTAAGAGTTTTAAAATCTTATGATCGTTTTGAAGGGAAGAGTACTGAAAAAACGTGGCTATTTGCAATTGCTAAAAATGTAGCGATTGATTATTTTCGTAAAAATTCTGTAAGGGCTTCACGTACTTTCGATGCCTTTGATTGGGAAACGCATCAATTAGTTTCTCCTAGCAAATCACCTGACTCACTAGTTGAATTAAATGACGACTTTCGTGAAATGCTAAATGCTCTTGAAAAGTGTACCGGTGATCAAAAAATGGTCATTATTATGCGTTATTTTCAAGAACTATCGATTGCAGAAACAGCAGAAATTTTAAATTGGTCTGAAGGGAAAGTAAAAACAACACAACATCGCGCTATCAAACAGTTACGGGCCATACTAACAAATAACAACGAAGAGGGGGCGAAATCATTATGAGTCAAGATAAATGGGATGACCATAAAATCGAAGATCTACTTTCCAATGTACCTAAAGTAAAAGACACTCGTACAAAAGATGAAATTCTACAACGACTAAAAAATGACGGTGTTTTTGATGATCAGCCTTCAAAAACAATGATCAAACAAAAGAAAAAACGTAACTGGATCCCACCACTTGTTACTGTTGCTGCAATCGCGTTAATTGCCATTATGATTCCTTCTATGATGAACCAACTAAATGGTGGTAAAGGAGAATCTACATCCTTTTCGATGGAAACTGCTGAAGAAACTGAGAATATGAAATCATTCTCAAATGAAGCGACTGAAAGTAATGATACAAGTGAAATGGGTATAATGTCCCAAAAGGAAAGTACTGCAAATTTAAAAACTGCTGTTTACCCGGAAGATTTAAATGGCTATACGGTTTTTCATTTAGGTTTACCTAGTGATCAGGCTGAAAGTATTCCTTTTACTATATTAATTCCAACTGAGCAAGTAATTCAGGACCTTGGGAAAGAAAATCCAACTGGAGTAGAACTATATAATTATTATGCGCCTCTAATTGATGAAAGCGCTTATGGCTTCCAAGACTATCATCCATATAAAGGAATCATATCTGAAAATGGCAATCGGGTTATTCATACACTTCCAGCCGGACATGGTTATGATATGGCCTCGGGTAGTATGGGAGTATACAGTGGTTCTTTAATCGATACGTTTAAAACTTATGAAGAAGTTGT
>JAPSJC010000154.1 GCA_031178355.1 Ureibacillus sp. | reverse complement strand
CTTATCTTTTTTATTAAATTATAAATTTTTCTCGATTTTACGTATAAAATTTTATATACTATAATAAATTTGTAATGTTAATTTTCTTTCTAGAAAGGATTTCCTTAATGAATTCAAGCGTACTACAGTACATTCCAATAGCAGAGGTAATTGCTAAAACCTTTGGCACTGATTGTGAAGTTGTATTACATGACTTAACAATTCCTCAGAACTCTGTTGTATATACAATTAACAATCACGTCACTGGAAGACAAGTTGGCCAAAGTTTTAATCATTTAGTTACTGATGTTTTACTCTCTCAAAATTTCACGAATGATTATTCGGCAAATTACTATTTCCGTACAGATGATGATCGTTTGATAAAATCCTCTACTGTATTAATTAGAGATCAAGATAAAAAAGTCAAAGGAGCTCTTTGTATTAATGTTGATACGACGCGAATCACAGATAATATTAAGTGGCTTAGCAGTTTAATACCTCAAATTCCAAATAATTTATCTGATTTCACTCATGAAGCAAAAGAGCCTTATGAGCCCGAACATATAACTGAAGTTGCAAATGATTTAATCGATAAAATTATTGGGAATCGGCCGGTTGAAAAGCTTAGAAGAGACGAAAAAGTAGAAATGATTCGATTTATGGAACAAAAAGGAATCTTTTTAATTCGTGGTACAATTGACCGTGTAGCAGAAAAGTTAAACATTTCCAAAGTAACTGTCTATAGCTATATTGATGAAATTAAAGAGAAACATAGTAAGGGATAGGATTTAAGCCTGTCCTTTTATTTTAAGTAAGTCATATATTTTTTTATATATAACGCATAATTATTTATACGAAAGGAGATTACCATCATGAAATTTATCTCTATTGAAGGTGCAAAACCAAATGGAGGGCATTATTCTGCCGCAACTCAACAGGGGAATTTTATCTTTATTTCAGGGCAGCTCCCAGTGAATCCATTTACAGGTGAAAAATGTAATGGGGATATTGAAAGCCAGACAAATCAAGTTTTAAAAAATCTAGACACAGTGTTAGAAGCTGCAGGAACAACTAAAGAGGATATTATGAAAGTTACTGTATTTATTTCGGACATTTCTCATTGGGACACAGTTAATACAATTTATAAACAATACTTTGGTGACCATAAGCCAGCACGTTCTATTGTACCTACGAAGGAATTACATTTTGGATTTGAAATTGAACTTGAAGCAATTGCTTACAAAGGAGAAGAGGAATGATGGTCATGAACTTTATTTGTGTTGGTTGTAATGAAAAGTACCCTATAGAAAGCCATAAATGGAAATGTGAATGTGGCGGCCTATTAAACTTTGAATATGAGAAAAAATCAATCAACTTTACTAAAACTTCAACTTCTAGAAACCACTCACTTTGGAAATATATCGATGCATTACCCTTCGAAGAAGAGGATGTCTGGCAAGATATCACTATGGGAGAAGGCGACACTCCACTAATTAAACTTCATGAAAATCTTTATGCCAAAGCAGAATATTATATGCCCACTCTGTCCTTTAAGGATCGTGGAGTTGCTGTTTTAATAGCAATGGCGAAAAAGCTTGGAATTGATAGAGTTGTAGCTGATAGTAGTGGAAATGCTGGTTCGTCCATCGCTGCATACGGTGCGAGAGCTGGCATCCAATGTGAAATTTTCGTAGCTGAATCTACGTCAGATAAAAAAATCAAACAAATAGAAGCTCATGGTGCAATAATACACAAAGTCCCAGGCTCTAGAGAAGATGTAGCAAATGCAGCCATCGCCATGGTAGAAGATACAAACCTATTCTACGCGAGTCACATTTACAACCCTCTCTTCTGGGAAGGTACCAAAACATATGTTTACGAAACTTATGAGCAATTGGACGGTCAGTTACCGGAAGCATTTATCATTCCAGTAGGTAATGGAACATTGCTATTAGGTGCCTATATTGCCTTTCAGGAGCTATTAGAAAATGGTCAGATTGATAAAATGCCTAAAATTCTAGCTGTTCAGGCGACAAACTGTGCCCCAATTCAAAAAGCCTTTAGTGATGGAAAAGAAGTAGTAGATTTTGTTGAAAACACTGGTACTTTAGCTGAAGGTATTGCAATTGCAGCACCAGCTAGAGGGGCAGAAATTCTAAAAGCAGTACGTGCAACTGATGGGGATATCATTAGCATTTCGGACGATGCAATCGTGACCGCTAGAAAAGAATTAGCATTAAAAGGCTTTTATGTAGAAATCACATCTGCAGTTAACTACGCTGCATATTTAAGCTTTATAGAAAAATACCCAGAACTAAAAGATCAAAAAGTTGTACTCCCACTATGTGGAGCAGGCATTAAGAGTAATTAATATGGCATTTACTTTTCATATAGCCTTTGCTGCTAAACCTTTGAAAAAAACTTAAAGGAGAGATTAGTAATGAATGTAAAGGAATTAGATACGCCTAGCTTATTAATAGATAGAGAGATTATGTTGAATAATATTCATCATATGCAATCATTTGCAAATAAATATAATGTTCATCTTCGACCACATACGAAAACACACAAGATGCCTAAACTTGCTAAGTTACAAGTAGAAGCAGGGGCAAAAGGAATCGCCGTAGCAAAAGTGGGAGAAGCTGAAGTAATGGCAGAGAATGGTTTAGACGATATCTTTATTGCCAACCAAATTGTTGGAGAACAAAAACTAAACCGAATTAAAAAACTAGCTGAAACAATCGATATATCTTTTGGCGTGGACAATATTGAACAAATCAAAATGATTGAGAAGGTTTTTAGCGGCGCAAACAAGCCAGCTCATGTACTTATTGAAATTGAAGTTGGTGAAAATCGCTCGGGAGTCATTGAAGAAAATGACTATATTGAACTAGTAGAATATATCAAGAGTTGTTCGCATGTCTATTTAAAAGGAATTTTCTCACACGATGGACATACCTACAAGGCAAAAGATATTGAGGATTGCCGAATTCGCTATAATTTAGCGCAAGCTCGTACACTTCATTTTGCACGTTTAGCTGAAAACTTAGGGAGCAAAATGGAAACTATAAGCATCGGTTCAACTCCCCCATTCATGTTTGGCTTTGAAGTAATGGAAGGGATCACAGAGCTACGTGTTGGAACGTACATTTTAATGGATGTATCTCAAGGAAATGCCATTGGAACTTACTCTCGATGTGCGGCAAGTATTCTAAGTACAGTCATTAGTAAACCAACACATGAACGAGTAATTATGGATGTAGGAGCTAAAGGTCTAACGATGCAATCTCGTAACGAAGGAATATGCGCAACGACAGGAGTGGGAACGTTAAAACATTTCAATCAAGTGCATATAAGCCATATGTACGATGAGCATGCCATTATTTATAACGAAAAATTTAGAAACGAAATAT
>JAPSJC010000012.1 GCA_031178355.1 Ureibacillus sp. | reverse complement strand
GGACTCATTTGTTGGCACCTCCTTCATACTCATTAATGACCTCTTGTGCATCATGATCAAAGCGGTTAGCACGAGAAACATAGAAATGAGCAAGACCCCATGTCATAATGAATAATCCCGCAGAATAGATCCATACCCATGTAATTTCCCCAATAGCTTTTTGATGTAAGATATTAGTGTAAGAGGTTAATACTGGTAACAGCATATAAACTACAAAGAAAATTGCTGTCACAGTCCAAAGAAATTTGTTTTTCTTTTTTGTTAACTTTTTAAACGATGGTAAAGCAGCGATTTTGTCATAATCAATCGATTTTTGGTCGTTCGCCATAAACATTCCCCCTAAATTTGAAATATTTTTCTGCTTTATGTCTGTAAATTTCTATTTGATAGACTTTACATTTACAATTCTAGTAATTTGTTCACAAAATTGCAATAGTTTTTAAAAAAATAAATTTTAAAAATATTTTAAAATACATGTTTTTTCGAGAAAATCTAATTCAAAAGTTAAAAAAACACGTTAATTAGGTAATGAACCTAGTAATAGCAAGGTGTTTAAAGAATGATTTTATGGCATTTTTAAGTATTGACAATAACTATAAAACTATAAAAATAGGGTATACCTAATAATATTGTTTTATTGAAATTACAATAAGTTAGTCTTGAATAATATCTTAGGATATAAGATGTGAGGTTAAGATAGAATTCTTAGGATTAAAATAAACTTAAATAGGAAATAGGATCAAAATGAAATTAAGTCGATATTTGTAATAATACTCACAAAAACTCTATAGAACGAATACCGTTGTTGAGTAACAAAAAATACGCAAGAATTGATCAATCCAGTGTATGGAATTGAAATGATGACGAATATATCATAGCTATTGATACTTGGATTAAATATCAATTCTGTCTCACTATTATAAGTATTCTTTATAAGTGAGATTCAACTTAAGATAATGTATATTATGACCGGGTCCCAATTTGAAAAGTGAAGTTTATTACCATTACCTTTCAATTCTATACCGATAGTTTGCATTCTTAACATGCTGCGTATCTATATAGGATATACTGGCTTCAATTACATCGTTCAAGTTAAGTTGATTGTTTTTAGCAAAAGCCCTAAGTTGATCAAGTATTTCTTTATTGCAAGTTGTTCTAAATTCAACACGATCTTTTGGCCGTTTTTTCTTATCAAAAAATATTGATTCTTCTTTTAAGATATTTTCAAATCCATTTTCAAGTAAATAACTTACATGTGTATTATGTTCTTTAGCCATTTCATTCAGTTCATTTAATAATAATTTACTCACTCTAGTTTTATATTTAATTCTTGTTTCATCAATTGTATGAATTAATTTTCCATTAACTAATTTCCACATAGTTTCATCCACTCCTATACTTGAATCCAATTATTCACGGCTTCGTTACTTTTAATATTTATGATAAACATTGCTATTTAAAATTCTATTCTAAAACTATTATACGAACAAGTGTTCCACCGTGCAACTTTTGGGCATTTTTGCTTCACTATTTAAATATTAATAGCTATATTACTATTTCATCATAATTTATTAGTCAACTTAATTGACAAAAAACTTTACAACTCGACTTATTATAACAATAATTAACATAGTTATAGTCAATCAGTGTCAAACAAATATTGTTTTCAAAGAAAAATGCGCAGTCACTTTTACTTTACCGCGCATTTGATATAAATTAACATATCTTTTTCCCAACAATCTTACTTACCTCTTTACATTTTCTAAATAATACATCGAATATAGATCATTAAGTGTTACATTTCCATAACTGAAATCTGTAATATGATGTTCTTTAAAGAATATAACAATCCGCGCAAGCTGCTCTAAATCATAATTACTTACATCAACTAATGATATTCCACTTGATAACGAACGTATCTCCGTATTTGGAAACTCTTGATAAAACATCTCTTTAATAGCATCCGTTAGGTCTTTTACGCGAACAGTTGTAATTTCTCGTTTACCATAACCTGATGTAATCTCGTTTGCATTTATTAATTGGGCATCTTTAAATAAAAATACACGATCTGAAATTTTTTCTAGGTTCTCTAATAAGTGAGACGCAACTATAATAATTTTCCCTTCCTCTTTTTTCTTGAGAAGTATACTTGAAATAAGTTCGACATTATTTGGGTCTAATCCATTCATAACCTCGTCCATCAGCATAATAGGTGTATCTGATACAATTTGCATAGCAAAGCATAGTCGTTGCCGCATTCCTAATGAATATGTACCCGTTCTTTTCTTTACGTAGGAATCCATCCCAAGATCTTTAATAGTCTGATCGATTAATTTCGGATTACTATTCCACATAGAGCAATAAATTCTCAAGTGTTCTTTACCCGATAGATGATTATACAAATCACTTTGTTCAGGCATCATGGATACAAGTTGGTGAATTTTTACTTCGTTCTTTTTACTTGTATATTGATACTTTTCTTGCACAACCACTTTCCCGCTGTTCGGTTTAACATAGTTCATGATGACATTCATAAGAGTGGATTTCCCTGTACCATTCGGTGCAACTAACCCGATAATCTCCCCAGGTTGGAACGTTTCGGAAACATCTTTTAAAATATCTCTACCACTAAATTGGACATTTATATTTTTTAATTCAATCATTTTCTGCTCCACCTCTTTCATGTTAGATTAATTTATATCGTTTATATTTACTAATAATGAAAATAAACACTAACAGAACACTTGTACTCATCCCTACTATCATTAGCCCATGATTAAAATTAAGTGCATTTGAATTATAGATATAATTTCGGTATCCAGAGACAATCTGGCCAACTTGTACATAATTTGTTGGATAATTCTCTACTTCATAAAAGAAGCCTATACCTCTTTGAAAGAAGAAAGATTCATTAAAAATAAAAATGGCACCGGCTAGTAAATTAGCAAACTCATTTTTAATAATCATACTAACTAACAACACTAATAAGATGAGGTACATAAAACAGAAAACAATGAAAATAACATTATCAACTAAATAGTTACCCATAGCAGTATTTACAAACTCCCCTTTATTAAAATAGGAAGGTTTTGAAAGAGTTGTATAGATAGGCACTGGTAATTGAAAATCTCCAAATCCGTAGCGAATACCAATAATGATAAGTCCTACTGAAAGTGGTAAGATCACACCAATACTTCCAATTAGCGAAACAATTCCTTTAATAATAAGTTTTTTCCAATCTGATATTGGGAAACCTCTTAGAATAGTCGGATTCAATCGATCCTTCAATACAACGTCGACTGTTAAAAAAATACAACATATCATCAAAATCATAGGTAAATCAGAATGTAAAAGTCTTTGTAAGGTTTGCAACGCAGTTCTTTCTTCAAAAACATTTAGAGATAATTTGTAATCTCCTTCTGCATAACCTTTATAACGACTTGCAGTATATAAATAACCATAATAACCATCCTCTGATGCGTATAAATTCCCATGTGAATAGTAACCAGGGCTATAAAAGAATCTTTCGTTCCCATACGTTATATTATTAGCATAAACATACCATTCTGATGTAGCTTCAGAATACTTAACGAAATCATGATCCTTTAATGCATCTAATCTTGCTTTATCTAAATTATTCCACTCTGGATAAATCGCCAAACCGAAGCCTGCCATTCCAACAAACCGATTTGGGTCATTATAAAAGGTAGATAAAAATGCTTCTCTCGATAAATACCTTGCTTCTATTTCTTTTGCATCTACTTTTTCAATTGGTTCGTAGGAAGGTGCTATTTTCATAGCATAGAAACAAGCTAAAAATAGTAATATTGCATAAATCGCTATATTCTTCTTATTTGTTATAAATTGTGATAATTCAAATTTAAAATAAGCCCACATACTCTCACCCCCTAAACTCTTCTTAACCTTCCTGTTGATAAAAATAGTCTAATCACAACAACTAGTATCACGATACTCAACAAGATGGATATAAGTCCGTGTGTGCTATTTAATACAACTGGATTGGACAGGTCGAGACTTTCTCCATTTAGTAAACTAGTGAAATTCATATAATTATATGGATTAAATGGAAATAGACTAATTAACTTTGGTAATAACATTGGTAAAGTAAACAGGAACAATTGAACAAACAATGTTAAATACATATTTTTCAATAACATATTTAAAATGATTGATAATAGAATCACAAAGATTGCAATACATACCATATAGAGTAAACAAACACCTATGTATTGTGTAATCGTATAGATTTCAAAATCCCCATCAAACACCGCTACAGGATATGATGAGTCTCCTAATCCCCTAAAATAGATTAGTGGCAAACTACAAATAACTAACTCTACGATTACTAAAAGGATAATTGACAGCGTCGAAATACCTTTAGCTGCTACATATTGTTCAAATGGTATTGGGTACCCTTTAATGATCGATGTATGTCGGAAATCATCAATCATCAATCCACATGAATAGAAGGCTAAGAAAATAAACCAAATTGAACCCAATATTCCAAATAAAAATATTAGAAACTGATAAAACGTTAAATTATCTTTAAAAATTGGTATCCCTAACGTTCTTAAATTCTCATAAAAAATACTTTCTAATTGATTTTCAGTATATGTTGGTAAATAAACGGCAACATCCTCATATCCTTCTAAATCAAACGCTACTTTTCTTAAGTTTGATAATTCTATAGCAGAATTTACAAACATTTCTGGCCTGTCCAAATTAGCTGCGGCTCTTTGTAACGTTACTAAACGTTGCTGTTGGTTAAGGTTTTGATATATATCACTACTATCTCCATCTTGTGAAGCGTCCATCTCCTGAAAACGACTTAATGCTGAAGTGAGGTTTTGATATTCACTTGTTTTCTGAATGACTAAATTACCTACATCCTTATTTTCCATAAAAATGGCTAATCCAAATACGAATAAAGCAACAAATAGAAAAGTAAGGACATTCTTTTTACTAGACTTCTCAATGATAAAATTCGTTTTTAAAAGCTTCCTCATAGGCGCCTCCGTTCCTTTTATCTTTCGATTTGTGTAGTGAGTGGAGATTTTTAATGAAAACTATGTAATGAATGAATGTTCATTTCTTATATACAAATTTGTTGTTATTAAATCTAGAAAAAGATTCATAGATTGAGAACATTCTTTTTCACTTAAAATGGAATTTATTAAATTGCATTTTATATTACCGGTTAGAAAAGAAGAGGAATAATAAACAATTATAATATTTACAAACTCCAATTTAAAGGTATCTTTTACAAAAATTAGGAACTATAGTTTTTTAGAACCTCCAAATTGTTTTATATTGAATAACATTTTCAAAGGTTAGGTTAATTTATACTTGATTTAGCTCACTCCCCTATTAATCAAACAAATCTCGTGGTTTCTAATCGGAAAAATAAAATATTTTAATTTTTTTTGATTCGACCCCCACAAAAAAATGATCTATTTCGAATAATAAAGTGTCCGGATAAAAGTGGACAAAAATTTTATAGAGGTGAGATAAAATGAAATTAAAGAAAACAACAGCTGCTCTATTAGTTGCGGGATTAACGGTAGCGGGATCAAGCTATGCATGGGCAAACGAAACGATTTTAAAACCAATAGAAGGACAAACAGACAGTGAGACTGAATTAACAACTACAGTGGAAATTGAACCTGTAGTAACTCTTGATCCTTTAGAGAACGAATCAGAAGAATCTGCTACTCTTGTTTCTGCAGATGAAGATACAAAAGTTGAAAACAATACAACTGTAGAAGGTTCAAAAGAAAACGAAACAACTCAAAACGAATTCCCTGAAATTCCAGAGGGCTACACAGCTGGAAACTTAGTTGCACTTAAACAAGCCTATGAAAATGCTGGTAGTGAAAATGCAAAACAAGCAATCTTAAAAAATGCTCATAAAGCAATTGCTAAATTTAAAGCAAAAAACGGCTTAATAGAAGCTGAGAAAGAAACTGAAATAAAAGTCGATTTAGAATTAGTCGGTGAGATCCAACCTGGAGAAACAATTATTGAGCCAGTTAATTTAGTAACTGATGAAACATCTGTAACTTCAACCGGAACCACTGTTAAAACAGAACAACAAATTTTAACTAAAGATCAGCAAAAGGCTGAAAAAAAAGCACTTAAAGCACAGCAAAAAGCTGAAAAGAATGCTCTGAAAGCTGAGAAAAAGGCTTCAAAACACAAAGAATAACTGTTTTGTATTATTATTATTTTCGTAAAAAAACTAACATTTCTATTTGACATATTTAAAATTAACTAACCATAATTCACCATGTTTATTTCAATCTTATTAAAACCCTTTTCATTTTCCATTATTCCATTTAAAATCAGTAGGGCATTGGAAATTTAAGAACGGAGGGTAACCATGCTATTGTCTTTCATTTCAGGAATATTTAAGTCAAAAATGAATATAACGGATCTTGCAATAGAGGCAAAAGCAGGAAATGAGGAGGTTATGCGTGACCTCCTTTTTTCTAGTAAACCTTTTATGAAAAAAACGGCTTCTTTTATTTGTAAACGTCCAATCGATGAACACGATGAAGAATTCAGTGTTACATTATTGGGCTTTCACGAAGCTGTCATGGATTTTAACCCAAAAGAGCATGCATCCTTTCAAACTTTCGCTCATTTGATAATCAAAAGAAGATTAATTGACTACATAAGAAAAGAATCTAGAAGAAAAGAGCAATTACTATCAATAGATTCAAAAGATGACGATTCCTCTGAGCAACATTTCCTATTTAATGAGAGCTCTATTCAGACATATCAAGAAAAGGAACGATCCGATTCAAGAAAAGAAGAAATTAAGTCATATAGCGATCTATTAAGACAATATAACTTATCGTTTGAAGATTTAACAAAGTCATCACCAAAACACGCAGATGCTAGAAAAACTGCTTTCCACATCGCACAAATAATAGCAGGTAACGAAGAATTATATGATCACTTAGTGAAGAATAAAAAATTACCTTTAAAAGAAATTGAATCGTTAGTTGAGGTATCTAGAAAAACATTAGATCGTCAACGAAAATACATTATCGCCGTCGTATTGTTATTAAACAGTGACTTGAACTACTTGAAAGACTATGTAAAAGGAGAAATCATATAATGCGTATTTACAAAGGTATCGTTTGTGAGATAAATAAAAAATATATGATTTTTATGACGAGCGATGGTGAATTTTTACGGGGCATTCCTTTAAATAGTAACCCACAAATTGGGGATGAAGTAAAATTTCAGTTAAACACAATCCCCTTCCCGGAAAAGAAAAGAGTAAAAACTTATATTATCGGGCCAGTTTTAGTTGCAGCAATTCTGTTGATTTTCTTCGGAACTTCGCTGTTCACTAATACAAATAGTGCTTACGCATACGTAAAGTTAGGAGAAGAACTTGAATTAAGTGTTGATGAACAAGGTAATGTGATTGCCGTCAATAACTTAAAAGACAGCAATAATCTAAGTTTCGATGAATTAGAAGGACTTCCAATTGAAACAGCATTATCAAAAGCAATTATCAAGATAGCTCCGAATAATCAGGACATTATCATTTCTACAAAATATACTGATGAGAAGCGATCTATATCAAAAGAAAAAATTGAAAATGCAATCGATCAAGTACAAAATACAAAAAATATTAAACCAAAAAACACTGACACAAATACCAATAGCCAAAATAATAATGTCAATGGGAACCAATCACAAAAAAATAAAGTAGAAAATAGGGATACTAAAGAAAGCAAACAATCTGATCATCCCAATAATAAACAAAACAATCCACCACTTAATCATAATCAACCTTCTACGAATTCGAATAATGGAAATAAAAATAACGGAAATGATTCTACTAAAGATGACAAACAACAACAACACGAAAATCCAAGTGCATCAAGCCAAAAAAACAACAATGGTAAAGAACAGTCAAATATGAAAAATGGAAGTAATAATACTAATAACAACAATAGTATCAACACTGGTATCGATAAAAGTTTGAAAAACAACAATTGAAAATAAATTCCAAGGGATGTCATAAATACGTAAGTATGACATCCCCTTTTCCATATTTAGAACTACGAATCTGCTTTTCATTATGTGATTCGTAATGTATTTCTTCTTATATTTTTTACCATTCGACTTATTTTTAAGCGTATATAACGATTTTTTCCAGCTTCGTTTCATATAATAATAGAACAGTATTTTTTACAAAATAGTTATGTAAACTCAATATCATGCTTTTTCTTATCCTAATTCCCTATCTTTCTTTTATGTTTTGATACATTTCACTATTGTTTTTTGTTAAAAAGTATATAATAGTTTTATTGGAGGTATAAAATGCTTAAAATTAAAAATATTGAGTTTATTAAAGCAGTTTATGATGACTCGCTTTCTCATAATATATTTTCTATTGCTAATATACAATTTTCGAACTATCCACCAATTAATGGTGCGCTTTTATATTGGAAAAAGAATAATAATACTGAAATTGAGTACACTCCTGAAGGTGACTATAAATTCTACTATGATATGGCTAATGGTAAATATTTTGCATCGGTCAAATTCCCTAAAAACGTTAAACTAACACGTGATCAGAAGCAAGAACTTGCTTTTATTTTATTAGATGAGCGAGGTTCCATTGGTTCTTATAGTTTTAAAACACATGTGAATCGAAAAAATCGGTTCGACCCAAAAAAGTCACTAGAAAAACTTGATTTTCCTGAGAACTTTCATGTCAAGTCTATACCATCATATGTTGGTCCAATTATCGATGATTCGGATATGAAACTATTAATAGAAAAAAATCCTACATTTCCAAAGAAGTTCATCGAGGACTATTGTTATTGGCGATATCAATTAGTTAGATTGCACCCAACAGATTTTCAGCCTTATTTAGAATATGTAGATTTTTCATATATTTGTTATGCGTGTGATCAGTTATCTGAGAAGTATCTAATCCACCATTTAGACCAAGTGGATGTAACAACTTTACAATACAATTACCCTGTTCTATCGAGACTTTCTGCATCATTCAAAAATTACATCGTCAACGAGTTAATACGTCAAAATGAGGAAATTAACAAACATTTTGAAAATGAAATTGATACATTTATTGAAGATGAAACTTATTTTAGTGAATATGGCTATATCGATTTATTAGAAGATGATTTAGAAGATGAAGAAGAAGAAATTGAATTTTTATTTTTCGAATTTGAACGCGGTCAATATAAGTGGTTCGGAAGTGAACACTTAGTAAAAGGAATTCCTTCCTTAGCGAGCCAAGTATATGATGATTTAGGTTTTAAAAGACCAACGAATAAAGAAATGGATAGTTTAATAAAGTCCTATTCACCTGAACAAATTACTTTACTAAGTGCTGTTCTGGAACCACATTGGTTACATAGATATCGCGAAATCATTGATTGGGCAAAGGTGTCTCTATACAATCAATTCTTAACTGATGACTTTCTAAACGCACATTTAAATTATGTCGAATTTGATGCTCTTGGTAACAACTTGTGGTGTGAAATATCTGAAGAATTTCTTGAAAGATATATAAATCATTTCAACCATACTAAACCCGTCCCATTAATTATCCGTCATTTAACGGAACAACTTTATCTAAATCATAAAAACACAATAAAAGTAGACAGTGACCTACTCTACCAATATTATGATTCTGTTGGTGATGAAGAGTATGAAAAAATACAAAGTTTACTCGATGAGTAAACACAAAATAGAGAATGATTCACTTAGAGTCATTCTCTTCTTCTATAATATTAATATAAAAAACTATGGTTAGTGTTACCTTATATGTTAAGGCTTGTTTCAATTAATTTTGCAAAACCTTCTACAGTAACAGGCTTACTATAAAAATATCCTTGTACAAATTCACAGTTATGGTGTCTTAATATTTCTAATTCTTCGAGATTTTCAACACCTTCTGCAACTACTGCCATTTTTAATGCATGTGCAAGCGAAATAATAGCAGCAACCATTGCAACGCCTGACTCTCCTTCTTGCATATTCACAATAAAAGATCGATCAATTTTTAATGCATCGACAGGAAATTCTTTCAAGTATCCCAATGAACTATATCCAGTACCGAAATCATCTACAGAAATCGTGATACCAATTTCTTTAATTTTTTTTATTTTATCAATGAGGCCTTTTGTGTAGTTCATCATTGTCATTTCAGTTAATTCTATTTCTAAATTGCTAGGATCGATTTCAGTTTCGTTTATAATCATTTTTAGTCGTTCAGTAAAATTATCTTCCTGGAAATGTAGAGGTGAAATATTTATCGCTACTTTTAAATCTATATTATATGTATTCTTCCACTCATTTATTTGTGTTGATGCTTTTCGCAGTACCCATTCGCCAATATCACAGATTAGGCCACAATCCTCAGCAAATGGAATAAATTGATCAGGTGGAATAAAACCTAATTCCGGATCATTCCAACGTAATAATGCTTCCATACCGACCATTTTATTTGAACGAATATCCATTTTAGGTTGGTAATACAGCTCCAAAGTGCTCTCTTTGATAGCATTATATAATTTCGATTCCATCATTAAGCCCTTATCATTCAGGCCCTTCATTTTATATTGATAAATCTCAAATTGATTGCCTTTTCCCTTCTTAGCACTATCTAAAGCAATATCAGCGCTCACTAATAATTCATCAACATCTTTCCCGTGTTCTGGATAAATACTGATACCAATACTAATACTTGAGAAAAACTCATATTCTGCAAAATGAAACGGCTTTTTAAATAAACCCATGATTTTTTTCGCCATTTTGTTAACTTTTGATACATCATTGCACAAAAATACGAATTCATCACCGTTTAACCGGAAGAATGAATTTCCTTGTTCATCAATTTCTTTAAAACGTTTAACAACTTCCACTAAAAATAAATCCCCTACATTATAACCTAAAGAATTGTTAACATGTCGGAAACGATTTACATCTATATAAAATAAGGCAAATTTCGTATTATTCGCCAAGTTTTCTTCTAATAGTTGTTTTAACCTTTGTGACAAGTTTCTTCTATTAGGTAATCCAGTTAAATCATCAAGATTTGCACAATGGTTAGTAACTGAAACATTTTTTTGATTAGTAATATCTGTTCTAATCGAGACGTATTGGTAAGGTTTCCCACTATCATTTAAGAATGGAACAATTGACGTTTGAACCCAATAAAGTGATCCATCTTTTGCTCGATTACATATCTCACCATGCCAAGTGATTCCTGAACTTATAGTCTTCCATATTTCATTAAAAAAAGATTTTGGATGATGACCCGAGTTTAATATTCGATGGTTTTGACCGATTAATTCATCTCGAGTATATTTTGAAATATTACAGAAAAATTCATTTACTTCTGTAATATTGCCTTGTGCATCCGTAACAGCTAATATAACTGATTCATCAAGGGCTGCTTTTATATTTTTAAGTTCTGCATAGGTTAATTCTGGTTTGTTTGATTTAATAATATCTAAAGGATTAATCAATTGAGTAACCACTCCATTCTCAATTTTCGAGAAACTCGTCGGTCAATAATAATAACTTAATAGTTGTAATAATATTAAGTTATTAAAGGTTAATTTACAATATAGTAGATAGAACTTTGGCGAAATTTGTAGAAAAGTATCAATTTTCTGTCAACAATATCAAATACATACTCAAACAAAAAGGCTTCTCCTAATAAATTGAGAAACCTCTTTTACATTCTTGGATTAAATTAAAGATTTTACAACCTTTGAAATGGTTGCACCATCTGCTTTACCTGTAAGGATCGGTTTTGCAATTTTCATTGCCTCACCCATATTCATTCCTTTAATAATACCAGCTTCCGTTAATAAAGAAATAATTTCTTCTTCTGTTAGTTGTTTTGGTAGAAAACTTTTTAGTATGTCTAATTTTGCTTCTTCTTTTTCAACTAAATCATTTCGTCCTGCTTGTTTTGCACCATCTAAAGATTGATTCGTCTGCTTAATTTCACGGTTAATGATTGAGATTTCTTCTTCAGGTGTTAATGCTCCGCCTTTTTCTTTTTCAGCACTATCAAGACCAGACTTTAATAATGACAAAACGCCTTTTGCAATCACATCTTTATCTCTCATCGCTTGTTTTAGTTGATTAAATACTTCTGTTTTTAACATGTTGTTAAACTCCCTTAACATTTTTAAGATAAGATTTGCCTTTACTCTATAAATTTTATTCTTTTCTAGAAAATTTGTAAACTTTTACATGAAGGTTACACCCAAACAAATATAGGCACCCTAGAGGTTAATTTTATATTGCTTCTATAAATTTAAAAAATCTTTCAATGCTTCCATTCGATCGATTGCTTGTTTATATCCAAGATTATAGCTTTTACGCATTACATTAACGTCCTTTTCTAAACTTTGTAAAGGATGTTCTGGTCTGAAGACGAATACTTTTCCTTGTTCTTCTAATCTTTCAATAGTACGAATTGTCTCGTTATAACGGATGACACGTTTTCTCATTGTTTCAACTAATTTTGGATATCTTGCACTTAAAAGCTTCATAGTAAATTTACTTTGGCGGTCGGTATGTTTTCGATACCCTTTTGGTCTAGTTAATATAATGACATGGTTTGTATAACCATCTGCAATTGCTTTGCGAATTGGTATAGGGTCTGCCAAACCCCCATCGAAATAGGGTTCATCTCCTAATTTAATTTCAGGAAATAGAACAGGAATTGCACATGTTGCACGTAATAGAGTACAGCTTTTATCCATTTCAATTGCATTTTTATATTCCACTTGCCCTGTTTTTGCGTTAGTCACACCAAATTGAACAGATCCTTTATATGATTGAAAAGTTTCCCAGTCAAATAAATCTAATTGGTTCGGGACGACATCATAAGCAAAATTTAATCCGAACAAACTTTTTTCTTTTATGAAATTTTGGAATCCCATATAACGCTTATCATGACGATAATCCGTTAAAACTCGTAAAGTGCGCTCTTTTTGTTTAGATACATATGAACAAGCATTAATTGCACCAGCTGAGATTCCAACGATATAGGGCATCATAATATCATGATCTAAAAAAGCATCTAAAATTCCTGCAGTAAATACAGTACGAAAAGTACCACCTTCTAAAATTAAACTTGTATCTTTTATATTTAGTTGTTCCATAATTACCTCACTTATTGTATTCGTCCCAGTTATTTTAAAGTTTATAACATTTTTTGTTATTTAAACTAATTAAGATTTTCACCATTCTTTTGGAAGGAACATTTTAATTGAATCTAAATTAATATAAATAAAATAAATCAAAACTACGATTAACCCTAAAGAAAGAAGTTTCTTTGTTAATTTCCATAAAATAATTATTCCAATGATTAGTATTAAGATAACCATGTAATCCATCGCGAGTCTTCCTCCTAATCTCTTGCCAATTGGCATTACTTTACTATTATACAATTGTCTAATGTAGTTATTACAACATTAGAATTCAATTTTTCATATTATACCAATAGATTATAAATTGATAATTTGATGGAAAATTTGCAATATTATATGAATGGTTATTTTTGTAGGCTATAATAACAGTATTCATACTGAAGGGGGATATGTTCGTATGCAAGTTCGTACAATGCGTTTAGAAGAAGAAGAGGCTAAAATCATCTATCAAGAAACAGCAGGACTCGCTATTATTACGATTCATCGGCCTCAACTTAAAAATGCTTTAACTGCTAACATGTGGGATCAACTTGCTAAAATCGCTTTAAAAACATTAGAAAATGCAAAAAATAAAGTGCTTCTCCTAAGAGGATCAGGAGAAAACTTTACCGCGGGTTCTGACATAAAGGAATTTAATTCAATTACATTAGAAAAAGCGGAAGAAGCTTTTGTTCATATGGAAAAAACAATTTCAACAATTGAAAATTTGCCTTTACCAGTCATTGGGGTGATTAATGGTCCAGCGATGGGAGCAGGTCTTGAATTAGCTCTTGCATGCGATATTCGCATTGGTTCAGATAAAGCAAAAATGGGTATCCCTGTTGGAAAATTAGGTATTACCATTAACAATCAATTTGCTAAAAGATTGGTGGATCTTGTGGGTCCTTCTGCAACAAAAGATTTTGTTTTTACAGGGCGTATTTACAAAGCAGAGGAAGCTTATAAAGCAGGATTATTAAATTATTTAGTAGCAGAAAAGGACTTGAATCGTTTTTCAATTAGAATGGGAAAATTAGTTTCTAGCATGTCGCCTGCATCACTGTTAGCAATAAAAAGGTCGGTAAAAGAATGTGTCGATTCTGCACCCGTACTGTGGCAAGGGTCCACTCCATTTGTAGATCCTCATGATTTCCCTGAAGGGGTCCGCGCATTTGTAGAGAAAAGGTCCCCTAGGTTCGATCGAAAATTAGATACGCATCGTTAACACCTGTTAAAATGTCGGATTTCCTTACGACCATATTTTAAATCTAATATATACTTCTTCGTATTAAATTAGGGCGTCAAGTCATCTTACAAGACGCCCTTTACATTACACCTTTAACCACAACATGTATTTCAGCTGGTTGAAATTCAAAATGCTTTAAGAATTGACGATTGATATATTTCTGTAAATCTTCAATTTTTTCTATGACATTGTAAAGAACAGGCATTGGTATATACACAACCAGTTTAATAGATGGATTAAACTGTTTTAGATTGAAATGGATTGAGTCTATTTTTGAGATATCCTTATAATTTTCTAATATAAATTCTAGCAAGTTTACATACACTTTTTTTGATATATCAATGGTTTGCTGGTGAAACTCTGGGCGAATCAGTGTTGTCTCTCCAAGTTTCTCGCTGTTTTTAGAAAAGATTTCAAATCCCTTTTGAACCAGTCTTTTAAAAATATTTAGCTCCACTTGTTTATAAGGGATTGGCATGACATGCATTCCCTGTGTACCTCGAACAAACTTTGCTATCTGAATTTCTTTATTCGTCCGTATATCCTCTATATAATGGAAATGTTGAATTTCCCCCAGTTCTAATTTTTGAGCTATTTTTTTGGTCATTTTATCAGAAGTTCCAAGGATCAAAACCGATTGAACATCTTTTTGTAAAATAGCATCTTTTACTTCCCTTTTCTGTTCATCATCTTCAAAGATCGCTCTTCGAATTGCTGTAATGGTATTATTCGCATATTTTGCAGATGTTCCAGCAATTTTCTCTCCATTTAGTATAAGTATGCCATCATCAATAATTGCCTCAATATTATGTTCATGCGCAAAATGTAGAGCACTAGAGCTTTTTCCAGTTCCACTTGGTCCACTCAATGAATGAATAATCATTATCCCACTTCCAATTTATCGTTTTCTTTTTGTTTCTTTCTATTTTACTATCTTTTAATTGATATATTCGAATGAAATACAGAATTCATTTAATTAGTATGTTAATATTAACTCTAAACGGGTAAAAATCTAGGAGTGATTCAATTTGGAAATAATACCTTCAAAAAAAATGTCATTATATAAACCGGCTATTTTTTCGGAATTAAAGAGATTTGCAACTAAGCAACAACAGGAAAATGGAATGGAGATTATCGATTTAAGTTTAGGAAGCCCTGATATGCCTCCGCATGAAATATTACGTGAACATTTATCTAAGTTAAGTCTTCTTCCATCATCTTATGGATATACATTATCTGCGTCTAATCAATTTAAAGAGGCTGTAGCTAGATATTATAAAAGAGTTAACGAAGTAGATCTAGATCCGTATACAGAAGTTATTCAAACGATTGGCTCACAAGAAGGTCTCGTCCACTTACCTGTTGCGTTTTGTGACCCGGGCGATATCGTATTAACAACGAATCCATCGTATGTTGCCTATGATGCAGGAATAAAACTAGCTGGAGCGACAAGTTACTATATACCATTAGATGCACAAAGAGGCTTCGTGCCAAATTTAAATGCAATCCCAGAGGAAATTGCTAAAAAAGCAAAATTACTAATTATTAATATGCCGGGAAATCCAGTACCAGCTACACCATCACTTGAGTATTTTTCTGAAGTTGTAAATTTCGCTAAAAAATTTAACATTATTGTTTTACACGATGCAGCCTATTCGGAGTTTTATTTTACAGGCGAACGTCCCATTACGTTTCTAGCAGCCCCAGGTGCAAAAGAAGTAGGGATGGAAATCAACTCTCTATCAAAGAGCTTTAGTCTAGCAGGTACACGTGTTGCTTATATTGTTGGAAATGCAGAAATGATCAAAGTCTTTGCCCAATTAAAATCTAATCTAGACTTTGGTATTTTCGATCCAATTCAATCAACAGCTGCCTTAGCTCTTGACCATGCAGAAGAAATTACAGAAGACCTTCGCTTCACTTTTTCTGAACGTCATCGTGTGTTAACGAAAGGGTTAGTCGATTTAGGCTGGGATGTTGCACCTTCGACTGGTGGTATGTTTGTATGGGCAAAATATCCTTATGAGATTGATAGCGTGACATTTGCATATAAAGCCATTGAGCAAGTCGGAGTTATTATGGTTCCTGGTACTGAATTTGGTACTGAAGGAGAAGGATATGTGCGCTTAGCATTAGTACAGCCTGTTGAATTATTAGAAAAAGCGCTCAAAAAATTACGCTCAATTTCAATTTAAATAATGAGTGAATGATTATAAAACTTACTTTTTATGATCATTCACTTTTTTTATATAAAAAACACACGACAAGCAACGTTGTCGTGTAATGATTAAACTTCAAATCTTTTCGATTCATCGGACTCGTATCGGTTATAACGTCGTTTTAGTAATCGGTAAACATGAGATACAACGACTTTTAGGATTGCGTAACCTGGTATACCAAGAATTACACCTGCTACACCAAACAAAGAACCTGATGTTAATAAAACAAAGATAATTGTAATCGGGTGAATGGACAAGGATTTTCCCATGATATTCGGTGTAATTAATTTACCTTCGATTAGTTGAACGATTGTCCAAACAATTACTAAACTGATCAACATTAAAGGTGAATTAACTAGTGAAATAATAATCGCAGGCGTAATCGCAATAGCTGGTCCTAAATACGGCACAACACTAGTAATCATTGCTAAGAATCCTAAAACCAATGCATAAGGTAAACCAATAATTAAGAAGCCAATCGTCATCATAACACCAATACAAATTGACACTAAGATTTGACCTTGAATATATGAACTAACTTGTTTATCGACTTCTTTCATAACTTGGTTTGCTTCACTTCTTGCGCGGGGTGGTAAAATACTTAAAATGAATTTTGGTAGTTTGTCACCTTCGTACAATAAGTAAAAAAGAATAAACGGTACCGTAACTAAAGATAAAACAATACCAGTCAAAGTAGATACGAAACCAGTAATACCAGATGCAACGCTTTTTGCAACACCAGAAAATGTATTTTGTACAGTAGAAGCAATATTCGTTGTTATATCAGTAAGTACTTTATCGTAATTAAAATTATACTGTTTAAATAAATCATTGAAACTTGAATTATTTAAGAAAGAAACTATATTTTCAGTTACTGACATAAAATAAGTCGGAAATTCTTCTATTAAGTTTTTAAATTGATCCCTTAAGAATGGAAAAACGGCTACGATTAACAATGTGATTAATCCCAAAACAATTAAATATAAAATAATTATTGCCCAAACACGTGGTACTCTCCACTTCACTAAGATACGTAAGAATGGTCTTAGTAAATAATATGCAATAATCGCAAGTACACCAGGTAAAATAACGACTTCAAATAGTACTTGTAATGGGTAAAATAGGAAGGATACTTTATCAAATACAAATATCACTAAACCTAGTAATAATAATGCTATTAATGTAAATAATAGATTTTTCCCACCTAAAAACTGAATAAATTTAGTCGAAAAAAATAAAGACCTTTCTTTTGGAGGAGTTCTCCCATTACCATTTTCTCTCTCTCTTTCCAAATAACCACCTCACAAAACACAATTCAAATTAATGTAATTCTATTTTAGCACTTTTACCTTGAAGGTAAAAAGCTTACTCCCCTGCATAATTGATAAATTCATGTAAATTTTGTTTATTTAATTCTTTATCAATCTCAATTACAGAACCAGCGTGTTGATAATCGTTATAACGATATGATCCCTCAACAGGAATAGTCATTTTCTCTATATCTACCTTTCCTTTTAATGCTATAGAGATAATGGTATTAATCTCTTCCGTAGTCGTCAGATCTGTAGAAACATACCCATGGAGAGCACCAACCAATTTTGGTATTTTCACTATATTTTGCGGAGATGTTAATTCATTTTTAATAGCATCAATAACCTTTTGTTGTCGTTCTACTCTTCCAAAATCCCCTTCTGCATCATGTCTAAATCTAGCGTAACCTAGTAGTTCCTGACCATTTAATTTCTGAACACCTTGTGTCAAAGAGACGTCAATAAAAGCAGACATATCTTTTTCCACTTCAATTTCAATACCATCGGGTGCAATAATATCAATTAAAGACTCAAAACTTTTAAAATCAATGACTGCATAGTGATGAATAGGAATGTCAAACATGGTGGAAAGTGTATCTTTTAACAATTGTACACCACCTAAGAAATAAGCAGTGTTCAACTTATAAGATTGATAACCTGGAATCTCGGCATAAATATCTCTCATAAAAGATACTAGTTTTAATTCATTAGTAGAATGATTCCTAGATAAGATCATCATCGTATCCGATCTTGATTTTTCTTCACCTCTACTATCAATCCCTATGATTAAATAGTTTGTGATATTTTCAGTTGGCTCGTCGGGTGTAAATGGCTGCTCTGGTAGTTCCATTTCCTCTGCTAGTTTTAGACCAGCTCTATATTCGGAAAAAATATAAATAGCGAATAGACCAAAAAGCACTATGGTTAAAAGTAGAAACAATCTACCTTTTTTTGACTTTTTCTTCTTCCTTGAACTTCTTGTTTCATGAAGTTGATGATCTTCCATTGTCAACCTCCTATTAAATATAGTCTTTTGTTTCATCTAGATATTATATCTTTTATATTTAAGTTATTTATACTATTATCATGTTATGAGATAAATCTCCATAACTCTCAAATTTAGCATGAGGCAATTCTATTTGTTTTAATCATAGAGGAGGAAGTTTTTTGGAAAAAGCAACTTTTGCAGGTGGATGTTTTTGGTGTATGGTAAAGCCATTTGACCAATGGGATGGCATACACAAAGTAACTTCAGGTTATATGGGGGGAACTGTTGAAAATCCCACATATGAACAAGTCAAAACTGGAAATACTGGCCATTATGAAGTTGTTCAAATTGAATTTGATAATAGCATATTCCCATACGAAAAATTATTAGAAATCTTCTGGATGCAAATTGACCCAACAGATGCAGGAGGTCAATTCCATGATCGAGGCGATCAATATCGAACAGCTATCTTCTATCATAGCGAAGAACAGCGATTACTAGCAGAAGAATCTAAGAAAAAATTAGAAGAGAGTAAAAAATTCCATAAACCTATTGTAACAGAAATTAAGGAAGCAGATATATTTTACTTTGCTGAAGATTATCACCAAGATTATTATAAAAAAGAACCAGAACATTATAAAGAAGATCGAAAAGTCTCAGGAAGAGATGTATTCATCGATACACACTGGAAATAGTTTTTAGCGGCCAAAGGTATAAACTTTTGGTCGCTTTATCTTTAATGAGGATGGAAAATTTAAATGATTGCTTAAATTCGTTGATTTTATTTATCGTATTGATAACGATATTAAAAGGTCAAGCGATAATTGTGTAGGCAATAGTTCACATACATACATCAAAGATACTGTTTAAATTGTTTGTATTTGTTTTCAAATAAAAATTTAGTAAAAAAACCCGTAAAAATTAGTTTAGTTCTAACATTTACGGGCAATTGTTTTTTATTCTTATTTTATACGTCGTCGTTACTAGGATAGATGCTATTTTACAAGGCATTTGGCCAAAGAAGAAATTTTACAAATTATTTCCATATCTGTTCTAACTGGTAAGGAGGAAGTGGACGACTAAAATAGTAACCTTGTCCAATTACATTGTACTCTTTTAATAAATCTACTTGGGATTTTGTTTCTATGCCCTCAACAATTATTCGTGTGCGCGGATTGTTTGCAGCACTAAGAATGGCTTTTAATACATACATTTTATGGTCATTATCAACATCAATAAAGGATTTATCAATCTTTAATGTATCAAACTCAAAATTTGCTACTACGGATAAGCTCGAGTATCCCGTGCCGAAATCGTCGATTGCAAATCTAATACCCATTTCTTTTAAGTCTTGTATAATTTGAGAAGATTCTTTTACATTCAGCATGACACTTTCTGTAATTTCAATTTCTAGATATTGTGGGTCTATTTTTTCTTCCTCAATGATTTTTTTCACCTTCCAAGCGAAAAGTGAATTTTGAAATTGTCTAGCTGATATATTTACAGAAAGTGGAATTTTGTAAAACCCTTGTTTTTCCCATTCCTTTATTTGACCACAAGCCTCTCGAACTACCCATTCACCTATTGAAACGATTAGCCCAGTTTCCTCAGCGATAGGAATAAATTCCGAAGGTTGGACATTACCGAAGGACGGATTCCAACGAAGAAGTGCTTCTAATCCTACCCATTTACCTGTTTGGATATCTACTTGTGGTTGGTAGAATAGTTTGAATTCATTTCTTTCGATGGCTGTATACAAAGCATTTTTTATTTGTATTTTTCGTGTCTTTTTTGCCTGTAATTTTTCGTTAAAGAATTGGTAGTTGTTCTTACCTTGTTCTTTAACTTCATACATGGCAATATCAGCTTTCTGTATAAGTGTTTCTGCATTATCGTCACAATCATAGAACATGCTAATACCAATACTAAGGGTTACAATTAGTTCATGCCCATAGATAAGAATAGGTTGATTCATGTCTTGTAGCAATCGGTTAGCAAGTTCAGTTACGTTCTCTTTTGTAACATTTTCTAAAAGGACGATAAATTCGTCTCCACCCAATCTCGAAATATTATCGTTAGCACGCAGGCTACCTTTCAATCGAACTGATACCTCTTGTAAAAAAAGATCTCCCGCATGGTGCCCTAATGTATCATTAACTCCCTTGAAACCATCAAAGTCTAAGATTAATATAGCAACAGATTGTTTCCTTTCCTTTGCTCTCTGCAAGTTTTCCTGAAGATTTTTGTAAAACCAAGTACGATTTGGCAGACTTGTTAACTGATCGGTATAAGCCAATGTTTCAATTCTCTTTAGAGCTTCTTTTTCCTTTGAAATATCTTTACAAATTCCGAATACGCCAATGACTTTTCCGTCAACAACTATCGGTATTTTCGTTCCGTATAAGGGCACCGCTTTCCCATTTTTATGCATACAGACAAACTCATAAGTTTGAGGTTTTCCTTCCAAAGCCTTTTGAAAATTCTCACTTACTAAAGGTAAATAGTCTGGAGCCACAACCGAGTTAAAATCCATCCTTAACATTTCCTCTCTTGTGTAGCCTAATATGGTACCAACTGAAGGATTTAAATCAATAAAATATCCATTAGGGTTCATTGAATAAACAGCATCTGGGTTATGGTCGAAAAGAGATTTATATTTTTGCTGACTCTCTTCTAGTTCCCTTCTCAGTCTTTTTTGCTCTGTAATATCCCGTATCACTATTTGGAATGCAGGTTTACCTTTATAAATTACGCCGACTGGAGAAACTTCAACATCAATTGTGGATCCATTAGGAGCAACGATTTTTTGTTCCATTGGTCCTACTTTTCTACCTTCTCTAATAGATTGCATTCGTTTTAAAACGATTTCTTTAAAATCAGGATGAAGAAAATCCATAATCGATTTTCCAATTAGATCCATCTTACTAGAGACATTTACTAGTTTTAGACATGATTCATTAACGAAAAGGATCTTTTGTCCATCCATAACAATAAGTGGATCAGGAGAATCTTCTACTAGACGTCGATAATGCTTTTCACTTTCTCTTATTTGTTTCAATAGCTGTTTTTCACGCTGTAAGGAAAGATAGTCAAGAAAAGCGAAAAATAGTGCAACTGCCATGATAAAAAGAGTTGTAAATGAAATAATAAAGCCTAAAGTCAATGTATCAATTCCAGTGGTTATCTCATCATGCTCATGATTAATTAAGTGAGTTGCTTTCCCCCCAACATTGTGAACCAAGAAGATTGTAGTTCCTAAAATCCCAGCACTAAGTACGTTTCGACCATTAGAAATAAATGAGTTTCGTTTAGTATGGGTGAACATAATGATAGCAGTGGATGAAAAAACAAGAGAAATTAAAATTGAAACTATAAAATTAGGAGACATAAACTTAATTTGAACAGGTTCGCTTATTGCAATCGATGCAATATAGTGTAATAAAATAATACCAATACCAATACTTAGACCGCTTTGACACGCTCTCCTTTTGGTTAACGGCTGAGAATATAGGATATAAAAGCCAGCGTATGACAGTATAATAGCACTAAGTAATGATAGGAAGAGCAGGAAGGGATTGTATGTTTCTGTTAGTGGAGAATCCACGTGAGAAGCCAGTATCGCAATAAAATGCATAGAAAAGATACCAATCCCCATAATTAACGACCCCATAAAAAGCCAAATGGATTTTTTTGGTCTGTTCTTATGCGACTTTCTATCTACTAAAATTAAAGTGGTATATGATGAAATAACTGCAATTAGAAAGGAAAGAATTATTAAAAAAGGACTATATGACTCATGTAACATTTTTTAGTTCCACCATCTCGTTTTATTATAAGGTATAATTCTTTATTATAAGGATGGGAAGAATAGTTGGGTAGTACTAAATATTGGATTTGGAATAGGAATTCTTTCCTACTGATATATTCTAATTTAGAATTTATGTTTTTTGAAAAGACAGGTTCGCCATTGAACAATTTCCCCCTCTTTCAAAACGAAAGATATTACTTATATTACTAAACTGATAGGGCTATAAATAGTAAAAATTTAAATAACAAAAAAGAAGGCATAATGCCTTCTTAAATTCATTACGTATTATTAGATTTTCCTAAAATCAACTCATAGTTGGATCCCTGCTGCTTTCTCTACTTGTGCCTGATGAGACGGGTCGGGGTTACCATCTTTATGACGGATACTATTTCCAAAGTACACATCAAAATGACCGTTTATCCCGTTATCTTTAATATAATACACATCATGTGGCATGAAACTCATACTAGCTGCGACCTTTCTACCGTCTATTTCTAATATTACGGCTCTAGGAGTCCAAGAAAACCCACCCCAAATGGATTTAGCAATATTCGAATCATTTATGGTAAGGGTCTCTGAATCGGCATGGCTGGCTCCGGTGGTTCTCTGGATATAGAAACTTTTACCTGTAGCAAAATCTGTTACTTTGGCTGTTTTATTGATTGGAAAAACATATTGGGCTTCAGTCCACCAATCCAAATATTCCCCGTGACGTTCACTTACTACCTCTTTTACTGCAATGTTATGGACAGGAATGGACAACTTTTGTCCAATAGAAAGTGTGCTCGATGTCGTTAAGTTATTAGCACGTAACAATTCTGCTTGTGGAATACCATATTTCACACTCAAATTCCAAATATTGTCACCAGATACAACTGTATGTGTTGTATAGGTAATCGTATTTTGAGCTGTTTGAGTTGGTGCGTTTGTTCCGTTTGGAATGGTTAGGAGTTGCCCCACACGTATAATGTCAGATGTTAAACCATTAGCCGTACGGATTACATCCACCGTAATCCCAAAGCGTTCGGCAATTGCAGACAGATTGTCCCCTGAACGAACAGAATACGTAAAAGTCGTTCTTTCCTTTTCTGTTGTTGGCGCAGGAGTCGGTGATTGTGTATCATTTGAAGGTGTTGCCACACTGCCTGTTGGAATAGTCAACGTCTGTCCTAAACGAAGCACATCAGAGGTTAACTGATTGGCTTGTTTTAAGGCAATAACGGTTGTCCCATAACGGGTTGCAACTCCCCATAATGTATCTCCTGCTACCACTGTATGAGAAGTGGCTGTCACACTTGGTGTTGGCTCTTGTATTGGTGTTGGTGTTGGCGTCGGTGTTGGATTCGTTGTAACATCAACACCAGTTGGTATGATTAACCTTTGACCAATTTGAAGTGAGTCACTTGTTAAATTATTTGCACTCTTTATTGCACTTACAGTTGTCTTATATTTTTGGGCGATGCCCCACAAAGAATCCCCCGCCAAAACAGTATAAGAACTAGTGGTTTGTGAAGGTGCTGGGGTCGGTGTTGCCACATTTGATGTTGAAGCACCTCCCATTAATATAGGAATAATAAGTGTTTCTCCAAGGCGTGTTGTATCACTTGTCATGCGATTGGCTTCCTTAATTGCATCAACAGTAACTCCATATTGTTTTGCCAAAATTGTTAAATAATCTCCCGTTTTAACTGTATGAAATGCTTTTGGGATAATCAGACGCTGATTGATGTTCAAAACATCATTCGTTAAGTTGTTAGCTTTCCTAATGTTATCGACAGATGTATTAAACTTTTTAGATATGCCCCAAAGAGTATCTCCTGATGCAACATGATAGTAAACCTGAGTTGACTGAGTAACTTGTGTTGTTGTGACACTAGGTTCTTCAGCTTGTACAGCTATTGTATTCGCAGCTAGAGGAATAGAAGTAACCACCATACCACCGAGCATAACCTTTACCATGTTGACTTTGATATGTGGATAACGCTCACGTACAATTTGCTTTGCAACCGATAAAATATCTCTTCTTTTACTAGGTACAGTGTCGAAGTCCGAGGAAAACTCAGTTAACTGATCATCTAAATAAAGGACCAACGTAAAAGTGTCATGTTGTGTGCCGTTTTCTATTCTATATCTTTGAATATGTTCCACATTCTTTCACTCCCTTGCTTTTTTTCATTAATGATTAGTATTCTGCAAAAGAGAGCGAATTATTTCTTCAAGTAATTTATAAATTGCTTCGTTTTTATTCATTACTTCTATTTGAGACTTTGCTGGAAAAGAATTTTTATTCTGTTTAATATTTAACTATATTCAACAATTTATAACTTTTGGAAAATAAGATTACCTGACGTATCTTCAGTTATTTCAAAATTAAATGCATTCCCCTTCGATAGTTGAATTGATTTAACAATTCCTGCAGACTGTTTCACATTGTCGATTTCTACAATTAATTCAATTGTTACTGTTCGGTTTAAATCAAATTCATTACTACTTATCTCGAAACTAAGAATGTTTCCTTGTTCAAGATCTGAACCATCCGCATTTGCTACACCTTGTGCTAACGTTTGCTTTAAATCTTGGTGCAAATACAATTCAACAAGATGGATTTTGCTATCAGAGTTGTTTACCACTTGAATTAAGGCTGTTTCACTATTAGGTGAGGTTGAAGCTAAAGAACTTGAACATGCAGTTAGTAGTGTTATCGACAATATAATGCAATTCAATAACGACAATTTTTTCATGAAGCACCCCTTAAACGTATTTCCTTACAACTGACGTTGTGTATGTTAAAAGGTTCATTATTTTCAATATATTGACTTTTTATATAACTTATCTTCTAAAAAATGTAATGGTCCAATTGTTTGAAATGTAAAAAACAACTCTTCGACTTTTCTTTGAATATATATTTCGGTATAAAATTAGAAATTATCTTCAAAATTTACTAATCCAATTTATACCCTTATATAGCAATTACTATTTAATTATTTAACTTAAATTGTTTAATGTGCTATAATGAGAAGTATTGCGTATATAAATTTAAACATTGATAAACCGCATAATTTCATTCCATTTTATTGAAGGAGGTACTTACATGATTCAAGTTAGTAATGTAGGTCTTCGTTACGGCGATCGTAAACTATTTGAAGACGTTAATATTAAATTTACACCTGGGAACTGTTATGGTCTTATCGGGGCAAACGGTGCAGGTAAATCCACTTTTTTAAAAATTTTATCGGGTGAAATTGAGCCACAAGAAGGCCATGTTTCAATGGGTAAAGACGAGCGTTTATCAGTTCTTAAACAAAATCATTTTGAGTACGATGAATATAACGTACTAGATACTGTTGTTATGGGTAACAAACGTCTTTGGGAAGTAAAAGCTGAAAAAGACGCGATTTATGCGAAAGAAGATTTTTCAGATGAAGACGGTATGCGTGCTGCGGAATTAGAAGGTGAATTTGCAGACTTAAACGGTTGGGAAGCAGATTCAGAAGCTGCCACATTACTTAACGGTTTAGGAATTGGTGATGAACTTCATTACATGCAAATGGCAGACTTAGAAGGTTCAGATAAAGTAAAAGTATTACTCGCTCAAGCTTTATTTGGTAAACCAGATGTTCTATTACTCGATGAGCCTACCAACCACTTAGATTTAAAGGCAATTAAATGGTTAGAAGAGTTTTTAATTAACTTTGAAAATACAGTGATTGTTGTTTCCCATGACCGTCACTTCTTAAACAAAGTTTGTACACATATTGCGGATTTAGACTTCTCTAAAATTCAAATTTATGTAGGGAACTATGATTTCTGGTATGAATCTAGTCAATTAGCTCTTAAAATGGCACAAGATCAAAATAAGAAAAAAGAAGAAAAAATTAAAGAGTTACAAGCTTTCGTTGCACGTTTCTCTGCGAATGCTTCTAAATCAAGCCAAGCAACTTCACGTAAAAAAATGTTAGATAAAATCGAACTTGATGATATCAAACCTTCTAGCCGTAAATACCCTTTCATCAACTTCCAAATTGGACGTGAAATTGGGAATGATGTATTAACAGTTGATGGTTTAACTGCTACTCATGAAGGTGAAGTACTATTAAAAGACGTTCGTTTTATGATGAACAAAGAAGATAAGATCGTATTACTCGGAAGCCCATTAGCTAAAACGGCTCTAATGGATATCTTAATGGGGCAACGTGAGCCAGATAGCGGTTCGTATAAATGGGGCGTCACAACTTCTCAAAGTTATTTCGAAAACGATCATGATAAATATTTCAAAGGATCAGAAAAAACATTAGTAGAATGGTTACGCCAGTATTCTCCTGAAGATGAAACAGAAAGCTTCTTACGCGGTTTCTTAGGACGTATGTTATTCTCAGGCGAAGAAGTGAAAAAGTCACCATCTGTTCTTTCAGGTGGAGAAAAAGTTCGTTGTATGTTATCAAAAATGATGCTTTCAAGCGCTAACGTATTATTATTAGACGAACCGACAAACCATCTAGACTTAGAATCAATTCAGGCACTTAATGAAGGATTAATCCGTTTCAAAGGTGCTATGCTTTTCACATCTCATGACCATCAATTTATCCAAACAATTGCTAACCGTGTAATTGAAATTCAAGAAGACGGAACAATTTTAGATAAGCAATTAACTTATGATGAATATCTTGAATGGAAAGAAGCTCAAGGAATTAAATAAAAAAAGAAACGGTGGGTATTCCCTACCGTTTTTTTCGTTTTGAATTAATTAGTTTACATAATAATATTATGGTAACTTTAATAAATTCCCATCCCATAATCTGAGTATTTCGAGATTTTTATAAAATAATACGATATATTATAGTTAAAAGGAGGATTCATTTGAAACGTTTACTTTTTATCCTTTCTCTAATCTGTCTAACTGCATGTACTAATAATCAGCTAAATACTAAAAACCCCACATCAGAAGAAATGACAAACGAAACACCAACTCAATCAGATAATATAAAAGCTGATGAGCAGGATATACCTACTGATCATCCAGAAAATAATGTAGTCGAAGAGATTGATTTTGCAAAGTTCTTTATGAAAGATAATTCTACTGCTTATTTTATAGGTTATGGAAACGAGTATGCTACTTATACAGTTCATACAAAATGGTTATCAGATCGATATGTCGCATTAACTGAAAATAATGGAGGGGCAGTAATGCAAAAAATCTATCGTATTACTGAAAATAATAAAGTAGACCTAATATACAATGAAATTGTAGAAGACTTCCCCTATGAAATAACATACCCCACGATCAATGAACTAGATAACCTATCATTAATTGAGACATTCTTAAATGGACCAATAGAAATCGGTAAAGTAATTGGACGTTGGGAAATTGTACAGGTTGAAACAACAGTTGAAACACCGTACCAAACATTTGATGATGTTTTTGTCTTAGAAGAAACTACTGATGATTTTATTAACAGGAGATATTTTGTTGAAGGTTTTGGTGAAATTAAACGTGAGTCTATCATGCATATTGGAGGAGACGAAGAGGATTTTATTGTGACTTCAACACTTGAAAAAATTGATGACGGAAATTAATATTGCTTCCCCGCTTCTAACTTGTCAATAAAATAAAAGAGGCATTCGAAATGAATGCCTCTGTATTTAGCGATTAAATATTATAATTTTACAACGTTAGCAGCTTGTGGTCCGCGGTTGCCATCTACAACTTCGAATTCCACTTTTTGACCTTCGTCAAGAGTTTTGAAACCTTCGCCTTGGATAGCTGAGAAGTGTACGAATACGTCGTTTTCACCTTCAACTTCGATGAATCCAAAACCTTTTTCTGAGTTAAACCATTTTACTGTACCTTGTTTCATTTGAAAAAACCTCCAAAAAAATTAAAGTTAACAATAAAGCACTATATATCCGTATAAAAAAATTCACATATTACGAAGAGTACCGACATAACACCGATCACTCTTTGTAATATGTGAATCATTTGTATCCGGTAAAGCAATTTTATTGTTATTCTAATTATACCATCATTTTACACCTTGTCAAACAGAATAATTCAAAATTGTAGTAAATTTTCAATCATTTCTGTAAATTGAAAATAAGAATATTTAAGCTTCATCATTCTCAATAATCAGCCCATGATAGGTTTGCAAATCATCTTCACATGCTTCACAATATGTCCGTTCGTCATCAGTCCAAAAAGCATAATATTGATTGCCTTTCATCTTTTCATTTGGATAATTTTTTCGAAAGTAATCTAATTTTTTTCTAAGTGCGGCCTCCAAATCGGCCTTCGAATCAAAGGTATCAGATGTTACAATATATTCTTGCCATCCATCAAATTGCCACCATGGTTCATAATCTGCTTTCATGTATATAATTTTATACATTCTATGCTCCCTTCCTTTATAACTTATAATGTATTGTAACAAATGGAATTGGAATGTCTAATTAACAGCTCAAATTAACTATAATGATTAACAATTAATTCCCACATATATCTCATACCTGTATAACCATTTATTTTATGATCTGTCTTTGAACATTTTTTGAATATGAACTAAATTATTTTTAAATGTTCCTTGAAAAAGGTAACATATAATATGAATAAAAGTATCTCAGACTGAAACTTTTCCTTTTTTGAATCGTATTAAAGACTATAGAAATAAGGGGGTACGACTTATGTTAGGAGCAATGAATTTTATCACTAGACATGCATTTAGTTTTTTAATAAGTTTAACTGTTTTTATATTTACAGTAGTAAATTTTGACTTAGGAATCATTATCGTGCCTATAATTACGATGTTGACTTACTTCTTAAGTAATAAAGCCATAAGATTTATTCAAAAAACAAAGAAAAGTAAAGAGCTTGGATTAACCAGATCCGAGTTAAATCATATTGATTCACAATTAAAACTTGCTAGAAGTAATATTTTTTCTTTAACACAACAGTATATTAAGGTCCGTTCGATTAGTTCATTTAAAATATTAAATGAAATGACAAAATTAGCACGTAGAATTCTGAATATAGTTCAAACGAATCCATCTAAGTTTTACTCTGTACAAGATTTCTTTTATTCTCATTTACCTTCTGCTGTTGAATTAACAAGTAAGTACACATTATTAACTCAGCAGCAATTAAAGGATATGGAAATACAACTAGCATTAGAAGATACTCGTAAAACATTAAAAAATCTCCATGAAACAATGGAAAGTGATCTTAAATCAGCGCTAGCATCAGATATTGAGCACTTACGCATGGAAATCGACTATGCTAAATTAGAAAATGAAAAAAACCGCAAGCAGTTAAAATACCGAGGTGACAGTGAATGACACTAGAAAAGAGCTCCAAACAAAATACTATACCTGAAAGTACGAGCTCTTTTTACGATATGTCGAATGAGCAATCAATAGCACAAAACGTTACACCATCTATTTTTTCCTCATTACCAGAGGCAAATCAAAAAAGCGCTTTGTACCTTGCTAGTTCATTAAACATCTCACAGTATGAATCAATTCTTCAATTTGGTGTAGAGGCACAGCATAAGTTAAAACATTTTACGAATAACTTACTTGTTCAAGTACAACGAAATGATACTTCCCCAATCAGGGAAGTCTTATTTAAATTGATGGAACAACTTGAAAAGATAGATCCAGATGCATTAATTGATACAAACAAAGGGTTTTTATCAAAATTATTTAATCGGTCAAAAACGACTATACAAGAACAAATATCACATTATAAACGACTAAGTGTACAAATTGATCGTTTAAGTATTCAATTGTTGCATGCACAAAAAGGATTATTATCTGATATTAAGATGCTTGACGAATTATATCAACTAAACGAAGAATACTATCATAATATCAATATATATATTGCTGCTGGCCAATTAAAAAAACAAGAAATGATGAAACTGCATCTCCCAAAATTACAGAATGAAGCTAAAGAAAACGATAATCTCATTAATAAACAAAAATTAAACGACTATATGGCTGCAATCGAATGGTTAGATAAACGTATTTACGATTTAGAGTTATCCAGAGAAATTGCCATACAATCCGCACCTCAAATAAGACTTATACAACAAACAAATCGAATATTAGTTGAAAAAATTCAATCATCTGTTTTAACAACAATTCCATTATGGCAAACTCAGATATCTATGCTTGTAAATATTAACAACCAACATCGTATTAATATGTCAGGTAACCGTTTATTAGATATATCAGACGAAATACTACGTAAAAATGCAAAGATGATGGAAGCTACTGCAAAAAATCCAAAAAGAAACAAGGCAATCTCTCATGCCGATATTGATTCATTTAAGCAAACTCAGCTACAATTAATTGAATCTATCGAAGACACTTTAAGAGTTCAAGCTGAGAGTAATATACAACAAGTAGAAGTTGAAACAAAAATGGAACAGCTCACGAATAATTAAAATCTTTCTATTTCAATAGGTTGAAATCTTTCAGTATTCTATTACCAAAATAAAAAACACGACTAAAGTACTAAAAACTTTTGTCGTGTTTTTATATTATTAAATAGATTCAAAGTAATCTTTATAATAGCCGCCAACTTTTCCTGTATTGTCGACTACAAATATAAATTCTTCAGTTTCATTTTTCACTTCATATTCTTTACCTACAGACAATACATTGGATACTAAGTATTTCTCAGCATTCGTATTTACACATCTTACTTTTCTAATTGTTGGTGCATCTTTCCATTTTAAATTTAACATAAAATTTACCTCACTTTAAATTATCATTCGTTATAATTCTATTTCATATTTTATACGATTTCCACAAATTTGTGAAATTTTATCTATGACACCATAATTGAATCGGTATATTTTTCATGTTACCATTATTCAAAAGAGGTGTTGTCTTATGTCTTTTGGGGGATTACCTACAGGATTTTTTATAATAGTTATTCTATTTGCCATCATATTTATCATTATATCAGAATGGAATTCTAGACATTAAAACTCTTATTTATCCTTCATTTATTATACACAATATTAATTATTATTAGTCATTCCCGTAAATAGATACAACCTAAAAAAAAGACAAATTCCAATATAATTGGGATTTGTCTTTCACAATTTTTACTGTTTTAAAGTACGTTTTAAGAATTCCTTAGTGCGATCATGTTGTGGGTTAACTAATACTTGACTTGGTGGACCCTCTTCAACGATAACACCCTTATCCATGAATACAATACGGTCAGAAACTTCTTTAGCAAATTCCATTTCATGCGTTACAATTAACATCGTATTACCCTCATCAGCAAGCATACGCATAACTTTTAATACTTCCCCTACCATTTCAGGGTCTAATGCTGAAGTAGGCTCATCAAATAACATAACATCTGGGCTCATAGAAAGAGCTCGAGCGATTGCTACACGTTGTTTTTGACCACCAGATAATTGACTTGGTTTCGCATTGATATATTTATCCATTCCTACAATTTCTAAATATTTAAGTGCATTTTCCTCTGCTTCAGCTTTTGAACGTTTTAACACTTTTTGTTGTCCAACCACACAATTTTTTAATACATTATGGTTATTAAATAAGTTGAAGTTTTGGAATACCATCCCTAAATGAGTACGATATTGTCTCACATCATGATTTCTATCTAATATATTTTCGCCTTTGTATATAATTTCTCCACCTGAAGGTGTTTCTAGTAAATTAATACAACGTAATAAAGTAGACTTACCTGAACCAGAAGATCCGATTAAGGAAACCACTTCTCCTTTAGCAACTGAAAAATTCACATCGCGTAAAACTTCATGATTTCCAAAGGATTTATTTAAATGTTTTATATCTATAACTTTTTCCATCAGATTTCCTCCTTACGCGACTTCTTTACCTGTTTGGAAATTGTAGTCACTTGGACCATCTAATTTCTTCTCTAAAAAACGTAACAATTGTGACGCTGCAAATGTCATAATTAAATACATAATACAGGCGATTAAATATGGCTCAGCAAATTTAAATGTTGCCCCTGCTACTGATGATGCTGAGAAATATAATTCTGTCACACTAATTACACTTAAAACAGCAGAGTCTTTAATATTCATAATTAGTTGGTTACCCGTTGCCGGTAAAATATTTCGAATAACCTGTGGTAAAATGACATGAATCATTGTTTGGAAGTGATTCATCCCGATTGCTTCAGCTGCTTCATATTGACCTTTTTCGATCGAGACGATTCCACCTCGAACATACTCAGCCATATAGGCACCCGTATTTAATGATACGACTAGAACCCCAGCTATAAATGTATCCATTACATAGCCATAAGCAGCAATACCATAGAATACAACCATGGCTTGTACAATCATTGGTGTACCACGGAAGACTTCAACATAAACCGATAAAATAATATTAATTATTTTTAACACGACCGATTTAAATGATTTTTTACGTAATGGGATTGTATGCATAACCCCTATAAATAATCCGATAAGAGCACCAATAATTGTACTAAAGATAGCAATTAATAAGGTAATATATGCGCCACGTAAATAGCTTGGCCAATTATCTTGTAATATTGAGAGTATCGACTCTAAACTCATAAATATCCTCCTAAGAACATCTTGTTCCAATAAAGTAAATTCGACACTGATTACCTTTTAGTAATCAGTGTCAAACTAAATATTATAAATAATAATTATTTTGCAGCTGGTTGATTTTTAATTGCTGCATCCATTAACTCTTGTCTTTCTTCTTCTGAAATGTTAGCTAATGCTTCATTAATTTTTTCTAGGTTTTCGTCACCTTTACGAAGTCCAATTGCAATTGCAGCATCAGCTTCATCAATCTCAAATCCATCTTCTAACTCAACGAAAGTGAAATCAGGAATTGCAGCAGTAGATGAGATAGCTTCTGGTCTTTCTGCAACATAACCATCAATAACTCCTGAACTTAAAGCTACACGCATAGCAGTAAAGTCATTCATGCCTTGTTGTTTTTGAACACCTGGAATTTGATCAATTACTTCGTAATTTGTAGTGTTTAATTGAGAAGTTATTTTAGCACCTGAGAAATCTGCTAAAGTTTTAGCATCTGCATAATCTCCATTAGCTTTTGTTACAATAACAAATTCACTAGTATAGTAATTATCTGAGAAATCAATTGCTTTTTTACGTTCTTCGGTAGGACTCATACCAGCAACAATACCATCGATAATGTTAGTTTGTAATGCAGGTAATAAACCTTCCCAATCTGTTTTAACAATAACTAATTCTTTTCCTAAAGCTTCTGCTACTCGTTTAGCAATTTCGACATCATAGCCACCTGCGTATTCAGAAGTACCATTAATTTTTACTGCACCATTTGAATCATCTTGTTGAGTCCAGTTAAATGGTGGGTATCCTGCTTCAAGACCAACTTTGAATACACCATTACCTTCAGAATTTGTATTTTCATTTGAAGTTGTTTCTTCTGCACTACCACATGCTGCTAGGACTAAAATCATAAGCAATGTAGTTAATACAAGAGTAAGTTTTTTCATGGTTAATATGCTCCTTATTAAATTATTTTGTGTTAGTATGGGTAATTTTTCGTAAAAAAAGCGACCTTAGATGAAACTAGGTCGCATTTATGTAAAATACCCAACCCTCATCATTCTTTGTGGAGATAGCACAACTCAAGTGATTGGGATCATCTACTTGAGACAGTCCTGCAATTATTCACTGCAAGCCCAGCATAAAGTATTGAGCATACTTTACACTTCGGCGATATTTCCTTCTTTTTCATTTCATCGTTTGCCCAAACTCCATGAAAAACTAATAAATAACGCGCCTCTACCTCACATGTTCGTCTGTGAGGTGAATTATTAAATTTATAATAAATATATTACTTTAGTTATATATGTATGTCAATAATAAATTATCAAATTATTATCCTAATTATCAGAATTTTATATTAATAGTATAACATTCTAGATAATTTTTTCATATTAATTCTAACTTTTAATAAGAGAAAAACCCTAGCGATCCATTCGCTAGGGTTTTAATATGACCTATTATGAATTTAATAAAAGATCTTCCGGATTTTCGATTAATTCTTTCACTGTTTTTAAGAAGCCAACTGAATCTTTACCATCGATAATACGGTGGTCATATGATAAAGCCACGTACATCATAGGGCGAATTTCAACTTCCCCATTTACAGCAACTGGACGGTTCACAATTGAGTGCATACCAAGAATCCCAGCCTGTGTTCCATTCATAATCGGAGTAGACATTAATGAACCGAATACACCACCATTTGTGATAGTGAATGATCCACCTGCCATATCGTTTAAACCTAATTTTTTATCACGTGCTTTTTTAGCTAAATTAGCAATATCTTTTTCGATTTCAGCAAAGTTTTTACTATTTGCATCACGTACAACTGGTACTACTAAACCTTCTTCTGTTGAAACTGCAATTCCAATATCAAAGAAGTTATTTAAGTGAATTTCATCTTCAACGATTTGAGCATTAACATATGGGAATTTTTTAAGGGCTGCAACAACAGCTTTAGTAAAGAATGACATGAACCCTAATTTAATATCGTTAGTTTTTACAAATTCTTCTTGTTTACGTTTACGTAATGCCATGATGTTAGTCATATCAATTTCGTTAAAAGTAGTTAACATCGCTGTAGATTGTTTAACTTCTAATAATCTTTTTGCAATTGTTTGACGACGACGACTCATTTTTTCAATTGTTACGCGGTCTGATTGTGCAGCTGGAGTGAAAACAATTGGACCATTTGTAGGTGCAACTGGAGCTACTGGTGCTGATTGTGGAGCAGTTCCATGAGCTGCCACATCTTGCACTCTTACACGTCCTTGTGGATCTACTGGCGAAATTGCACTTAAATCAATTCCTTTTTCACGAGCTAATTTACGAGCAGCTGGTGAAGCGACTACACGATCGTTAGTAGTTTCTTCAACTGATGCTGGTGCAACAGCTTGTGATGTAGGAACAGCTGCAAGTGGTGCTGATTCTGCTTTTGGTTGTTCTGTAGCAACTGGTGTTGGTGCAGAGCCTTCTCCTTCTCCCGCTTCAACAACAGCAATTACTTGACCAACTAATACTGTATCTCCTTCTTCAGCAAGAATTTGTTTTAAAACACCTGCTTCTTCAGAAATAATCTCAGCATTTACTTTATCTGTTTCTAATTCAACGATGAATTCACCTTTTTCAACGCGATCTCCAACTTTTTTTACCCATTGGGCAATAGTTCCTTCTGTAATAGATTCTGCTAATTCAGGGACTTTAATTTCAGCCACAATCATATCCTCCTTAATATCATGCAAGTTTAACTGAGTTAAACTTGCATTGTTCCACTTAATTTCAGTTAGTATTAAATTCAACTAATTAATCATACAATTACGCAAAAGCATCTTCAATCACTTTCGCCTGAGCTACTTTATGTGAATCCATATCACCCTCAGATGTTGATGACATTTCTGGACGACCCACATATTTTAACTTTTTACCATCTGCTAAATCTAATAGATATTCTAGTGCATATTTCCAAGGGCCTTGGTTTTTAGGCTCTTCTTGTACCCATCTGATTTCTTTTACATTTGGATATTTTGAAATAATTTCTGTAAGTTTTTCAGATGGGAATGGATATAATTGTTCAACACGTAAAATGTGCGTATCTTCGAATCCTTTTCCATCTTTCACATGTTCAGCTAAATCAATAGTAACCTTACCTGAACCAATAAGGATTTTCTCTACTTTCTTCACATTTTCACCTAAACCTGGTTGTTCAATTACTTCTTGGAATTGTCCTTCAGATAACTCTTCAATTGAAGCAGCCGCTAACGGATGACGAAGTAATGATTTTGGCGATGTTACAACTAACGGACGCATTGCTTCTGTACCAAGCATTTTTGCTTGACGGCGTAATAGATGGAAGTAGTTTCCTGCGCTTGAACAGTTTGCAACAATCCAGTTATTTTCAGCTGATAATTGTAGATATCTTTCAATACGTGCTGAAGAGTGTTCAGGACCTTGACCTTCCATACCATTTGGTAATAGAAGAACTAATCCAGTTTTTTGACCCCATTTAGAACGTGCTGAAGATATGAAATTGTCGAACATGACTTGAGCCATATTTGCAAAGTCACCGAATTGACCTTCCCAAATCGTTAAAGCTTTATCATTTTCTATATTATATCCATACTCAAAACCAACAATTGCCGTTTCTGTTAATGGTGAGTTATAAACTGCAAAAGAGGCATTTGAACCTGAGATATTGTGTAAAGGAACAAATTCTGAACCATTATTTTTATCATGTAAAACTAAATGACGTTGCGAGAATGTTCCACGTTGTGCATCTTGACCGCTAATACGGATTGGATTTCCGTCACGTAATATTGCAGCGAATGCTAGTGTCTCAGCATGACCCCAGTCAATTTTACCTGTTTCGATTGCTTCTACACGTTTGTTTAGTATTTTAGCTAGTTTATTTTGTGGCTCAAAAGTTTCTGGCCACCCTATTAGTTCGTTGTTAATTTGAATTAAATCTTCTTTGGAAACAGAAGTATCTACAGCTGGATAATCATTCTTAACTGCTTCAGGCATATCAATTTCATGATGATGACCTTTTTCAGATCCAACTTGTTTTACATGATCATAAGAAACTTGCATTTGAGCATAGATTTCCTCATCAAGCTTTTTAACATCATCTGCATTTACAATACCTTCTGTGGCTAGTCTTTCACCATAAAGGGCACGAACAGTTGGATGTTTTGAAACAATTAAATATGTTAATGGATTTGTAACTGTCGGATCATCTGTTTCATTGTGTCCATAACGACGGTATCCAATTAAATCAATAAGAATGTCTTTTCCGAAAATTTGACGGTATTCAAACGCAAAACGAGCTACTTGAATGACTGCCTCTGGATCATCTGCATTTACGTGAATAACCGGTATACCATATCCTTTCGCTACATCTGATGAGTAGCGTGTAGAACGTGAATCATAATGTTCTGTTGTAAAACCAATCATATTGTTTGAAATAATATGAACGGAACCACCAGTAGTAAAACCACCTGTATTTGCATAGTTAAATGTCTCTTGAACAATCCCTTCACCTGCAAATGCAGCATCACCATGAATTAATACAGACAGTGCCTTTTTCGCATCAAATGATGGGAACCCTGGTTTTGTTGTATCTTCTTGTGCTGCGCGAGTTGAACCAGTAATTACTGGACTAACTACTTCTAAGTGAGAAGGGTTATAAGCTAATTTAACTTTCAAGCCAGATTTTTTTGTGTGTGTAGCACCCATATGATACTTCACGTCACCTGTCCAACCTTTAGTGATTTCTAGTGAACCATCTTCTGGTAAAAAGAAATCGTTCGGTACATGGGCAAAATCAGCAAACATCATATCGTATGGTTTATTTACTACATGTGTAAGTACGTTTAGTCGACCACGGTGTGCCATACCAATTTGTAACTGATTCATTTTTTCTACTTCAGCTTGTTTTACGAACTCATCAAGTAGAACTACTAGTGTATCTAATCCCTCAATAGAGAAACGTTTTTGTCCAACGAATGTTTTATGAATAAATTTCTCGAAATCTTCAACACGAGTTAATCTTTCTAATACAGCTTTTTTCTCTTCAGCTGTTAAGCTCTGTTTTAATGTACCAGATTCAATTTTTGCTTGAATCCAATCACGCTCGTTTTTATCATCAACATGGGAATATTCAAACCCAATTTTCTCTGTGTAAATTGAACGTAAAAAGTCAATTGCCTGTTTACCGTTGGAAACGCTTGCAGGCGTGATAGTAAAGAATAATGATGCAGGCATTGCACTAAGGTCCGCATCAGTTAAACCGTAATAGTTCATATCAATTTTAGTAGTATCTAATTTACGATCCTTTAAAGGATATAAATCAGCAGCTAAATGACCATAAGCACGAATTGCATCAGCTAATTGAACAGCTGCGAACACTTTTGTCATATTACTTGGTTGTACATTAGATACTCCCTCTGTAGCAACATTACCTTCTTCAACAATTGGTGAACCAAATTGTTGGAATAGAGCTACTAATTCTGGGTCAACTTGTTCTGGTGATTGTAAGTACAATTCATATTGCTCTGTTACATAACCTAAGTTTGGACCTGAGAATGCTGACCAAGGGGAACCAGCAGTTAAAACATTGTTCGACATGAGAATAACCTCCAAATTTGCCTAATGGCAGTTCCATTGTTTCTATTTATTTATAACAAATTTCACCATGTTACAACAATTACTTATTTGAATCAATTTGATAAGTAAATGGAATTGTTTTAATTGATGAACGTTATTTTCCACTTCAATCTTACTACTCTACACAAAAAATACAACTCTTTTTAAATAAATCAGCAATTTTTTTGTTTATTACTAGAAAAGTATTCATTAATCATTTAGAATGTTGAAATTTATATATAGGAAATCTAAGTGTAAATATTGTTCCCTCTCCTAATTTACTCGAAACCTCCATTTCCACATTATACTTTTCAACTAGCATTTTTGTAATACTTAATCCCAATCCTGTTCCACCACCGCTATGTTCACGAGAAACATCCTCGCGGTAAAAACGGTCAAATATTTTATTTATATTTTCTTGTTTAATGCCAATTCCGTTATCGCTGATTGTAAGAAAGATGTTATCACTTAAATAATTTACTTTGACAATAATAATTGGTCTTCGATTATTATACCGAATTCCATTTTCCATAATATTACGTACGATTTGGGAAAGTGCATTTTCAGTAATATTCGCTTTTTTTGATACCCCAGAAACGGTAATTTGAATTTCAACAGCGTTATACACTATTTGTAACTCATCTTTTACAGCATTTAATACATTTTCAATATTAGCATATGCATGTACATCACGTTTTTCTCTTCTAGCTAAATCGAGTAGCTCTTCAATCATTTTTTTCATTCTACTTACTTCTGCAATTGCCGTTGTAAGGGATTCATCTAGTATTACTGGATCTTCTCTTCCCCATCTCTTAAGTAACGACAGATGGCCTTCAATTGCTTGAATGGGGGTACGCAATTCATGTGAAGCATCCGATACAAATTGTTGTTGTTTTACAAAAGATTGTTGGATCTCGTCCATCATCGAGCGATAAATTTTTAGCAAATCACCTATTTCATCATCTGCCATATAATTAAATTGAATCACTTCTTCAAAACCTTTATCCTTGATGGTTATCATCGAATCTCTTAAATCTCCCAATGGCCTCATTAATAAATTCGATAAATAAGAACTAATTAATCCAACAATAAGTATTGCACCGACACCTGCAATTAACATAGCAGTTAGCATATATTGCATCATCGATTCAAATGGATCGAGTGGGTGAATCAGCTGCATATAACCATGAAATAATCCAATCTGAACAGTACGACTTACTACGATAACATTTTTACCATTAATGGATTCTTTTGATACAAATGTATTGAATAATTGTTCTAAAGTTAATTTTATTCTTGCTGCCGGTGATTGGTTGTTAATCCTCAAGACTTCGTAACCATCCATATTAAATATACGAACAGTTTGATTTTGATGAATGATTGACTTCATAAGTCCTGTGTTTTGTTGTAATTCATTTATAGTAATTGAACCTTCTTGCGAATTAAAAAAAGTAGTAAGGTCATCTGTTGTACGAATTGCATTATTTTGTTCGTTATTAAATAACCATGTGTAAAGTGCAAAATAGATGACGATACAAATTGCAGCATAACTAACTAATATAACTAGTGAAGTTGTAATGGTCCATTTCTTTTTTAATGATAGGTTTAAGAAATTTTCTTTAAGCTGCTTCATTCTCTCACCACATAACCCACACCACGAACTGTTTCTATTAGTGAATCACTTTTTTCTTCAGTTTTTAATTTTGAACGCAGATGGCGAATATATACGTCTACTACATTTGTCTCAACTTCTGAATGATAACCCCAAATTGATTGTAAAATCATCTCACGTGTGCAAACTCGATTTTTATTTTCAACTAGAAGTTTCAATAAATCATATTCTGTTTTTGTTAAATCTAGTCTGTTGTTATTGAAATAAACTTCATATGAATTTGGATTTATTACTATATTATGAACCTTAATAAGATGGTCTAGGTAATCCTGCTGTTTCACTCGCCTCAAAATAGATCGTATTCTAGCTAACAATTCTTCGATAGCAAAGGGTTTCACGATATAATCATCTGCACCCGCATCTAAACCTGCAACTCGATCCATGACCTCATCACGTGCAGTTAACAGAATAATAGGAACATCACATTGAGTGCGGATCCTTCTACACACCTCAATGCCATTCAATTGAGGTAGCATTACATCAAGCAAAATACAATCAAAACTTCCTTCTAAAGCTTTAGTTAGCCCATCTCTACCATCATAAGATACAAGTACATCAAATTGTTCATGCCGTAATTCAAGTTCAATGAATCGTGCAATATTTTTCTCATCTTCAATTATTAGTATTTTTCTTTTCATAAAATCACCTTCAACCATAAAATGGGGATGGTATAGACTTTTAATTTGTACACAATAAAAAAGCCACACGTTAAGTTTAACTTAAATGTGACTTTTTTACATACTAGGAGCATTTATTACCTAATATACTATGCAATAAATGATGCTGTTGCATTTCTAACGATTTCAATACAATCTTCATATTGTAGTTGTTCATTTGTATCTACAATATTTATAATTTTATATTGGTTGTCAGTTATATCAATTTGATATTTTGAAATAATTGTCGCATTCCCTATTAATGTTAACAGGAATTTACCATCTTTTTCAATTACCTGACATTTCACAAAACCTCCAGGATTATAAACAGTTACAGTATCACTATCAACATAATGATTAAGTTTTGCAACTAAGGCAGATGCAGTCATTGCAGTACCACATGCATTAGTAAAACCAACGCCGCGCTCGAATGTACGCACAAAAATAGTATCATTTTTCATTGGATACGCATAACTTACGTTTATGCCATCTGAACAATACTCGTTTTCTCCATTCAAAGTTTGAGCTAATAATGATTGATGCGTCGTATTAGAAATATAATGATCATCCACAATACCGATTAAATGTGGATTAGGTACGGATACAGCAGTATATTTTATTGTTGGAGAGAATTCTTTAATCACTTGATGTATTATTTCTTTTTGTTCATTATACTTCATTGGTAAACTAGGTAATTCAAATGAAACTGGAGAGATTTCTACAGCATAAGTTGGAATTGTTCCATAAATCGATTCCACTTTATTAACTTTTAAATTTGCCTTCATCGTCTCTATAACAGCTTCTTCTATATGTAACTTCTCACAAATATGCCTTGCAACACATCTTAACCCATTACCACACATAGATGCTTCGGAGCCATCTGCGTTAATAACTCGCATTTTAGCGTTTGCTACTTTAGAAGGCAAAACAAGTAGTAAACCGTCTGCACCACCTTGATTTTCTTTATTACACAACCATTTTGTTAATGAAACCCAATCCTGTTCGGATTCTAGATCTGTTTCATATAAATAAAATGTATTTCCAGAACCATGTACTTTATAAAACGTTCTTTCCATACAACATCACTCCTAAAAAATAGATTTCTTCTATCATAAATGGAAAATAACGTTGAATCAACTTAATAATTCATCTTGTAGTATTTACAAAATTAACATTCGTTAACAAAGAATTCACGATTTTTTATCTTATAAACTATTGCAATTAGTTATCTCTTTATTATATGATACTTTTACAAAATGCTTCATTTTGTTATTAGAAACTCTAGGGAAACCATGGATGATTACACCATAGTTTAGCGCCTAGTTTTTTTTAGGTTATTTTTTCTTGAAACTGTTGCCCTGTGATTTAGATTTATTTATGCAACTATCCTAAAAGGAGGCGTGTAAACATGTTAAAACATCGTGATCTCTCAGAAACAAATGAACTATATGAATTAATCACTCACCCATCTGTATATCCTTATGTTCGTCAAAAAGCCTCTTCTGCTGAAGAGTTTTTATTCCTGACAAAACAACTAATTGAAGAAGAACAATTAGGATTGACTATTTCAAGAACAATTATTGATAATTATGGTCAACCAGTTGGTACAATTAGTTTATATGATATTGAAGATGGTGCTGGATTCTTAAGCACATGGATTGGTGCTCCATTTCAAGGTATGGGTTACAATCAATCTGCAAAAAAAGAATTTTTGACAGAACTTTTCTATAACTATGATATTCATACTGTATTCCTTAGAATACGAAAAGGCAATGAAAAATCGAAACGCGCCTCCATGAAATTACCTTATATCATTGAAGCGAACGAATCACATCAAGCATTATATGAAGAAATTAACGCAGGCGAGTTAAAATTCGATTTATATAGAATACCGAAGGACTTATTCTACTTGGTAACAGCAAAAGAAGATAACAACGAAGAAGAACAAGCGATGTAACAAAATGAATCTATATAAAAATTAAAAGTCGACAAAATCTGAATGAGATTTTGTCGACTTTATTATTTTTCATGCTGTAAGATTAGGCTAACCATTTCATCTGGCGTCTTTGGTCTTTCCACATCAGACATTGATTGAACCATTTTATTTTTCTGATCCACTAGTCGCTTAATTGACTTTAAAAATGTATTCTTCGTTAGTTGTTCCTCTTCTAATGTAATCGCAAAACCTTGTTTCTCAAATATTTTCGCATTTAAAATCTGATCTCCGCGACTCTTAGAAGCCGATAGTGGTATTAATAACATTGGTTTTTTTAAAGCCAAAAATTCATAAATAGAATTTGATCCTGCACGGGACACAATATAATCGGATGCATGCAATAAATCAGGAAGTTCCTTCGTTACATAATCAAACTGTTTATATCCTTTTAAACTTACTAAAGACTGATCTACATTTCCTTTCCCACATAAATGAATAATATTGAAATTTACCAACAATTCAGGAAGATTACTTCGAAGAGCATCATTGATAACAACTGAACCTAAACTTCCTCCCATAACAAGAAGCACTTGTTTCTGATCCGTAAATCCACAATTTAGGAGGCCGACACTTTTTTCTCCATTAAATAATTCTTGTCGAACAATTGATCCGGTACATGTTGCCTTTTCATTTGGTAAATATTTTAGTGTATCTTCAAAAATGGTAAATACATGTGATGCAAATGGCAATGCAATTTTATTCGCTAAACCAGGCGTAACGTCAGATTCATGTATCACAACAGGTATTTTCGCCATCTTAGCAGCAATTACGACTGGTACCGAAACAAATCCACCCTTAGAAAAGATGATAGACGGTTTTACTTCACGAATTACCGACATCGCTTGCATGATACCCGCTAAAACTTTAAATGGGTCTGTAAAATTTTTCATTGAAAAATATCTTCTAAGTTTTCCACTTGAAATGCTGTGATACGGGACGTTCGGAAAGCTTTGTGTTATTAAATCTTTTTCGATTCCTTCATGGGATCCAATATAATGTACATCATAACTCTCATTTAACAAAGAAGGGATGATTGCTTGATTTAAGGAAACGTGACCTGCAGTTCCGCCACCAGTAAGAATAATTGATTTTTTTTTCACAGTAAATTCTCCTATCTCATGTAAAACCTATAACTATCTGGTTAATTGTTTTCAATACGAATAAATTTACCCTATAGTTATCTATGCTACAACTCATAGTTGCATGATGTTTCTTTTTTTCGATTTTATCATACCTCTTCTTGTATAAAAGAAAAAGATAACAATCTAGCATCAAAATACAAAAATACCTAATAAGCCAGATGACTTATTAGGCGGCGTATTCTTTTAGCCGAAACGAATCTATGCATTAAATTAAACCTCATCAATAAATTTAATTTCATTAATCCTTTCACCAATTAAAACAATTTTATTAGGCATCTTAATGTATTCTGGAAGCCATTGGACTAACCCGTATGCGTATTGGAAAAGCATCGGATTTCTAATTCCTTCTATTGGTATATACCCTTTAATTCGATAGACTGTATTAGGCAATGATTTTATCCATTCTTCAATTTGCTCTTGTGTATAGCTTCCTTCAATTTCAATCAATCGAGAACTTAAATGAAGATGTTTGCCTATTTCTGCAGATTGAACTTCATTTTTACTAGCTCTTGTAGTTGCCTGTAGTTTTTCAAGTAAATTTAGTGGAACACGGCCATTTGTTGTTTGTAAGATGAATGCATTTGGATTCACGCCTTGCATCTCATAAACAACTTTTGCTTGTTCTGACTCTGTCAGTAAATCGATTTTATTTGCTAGCAACAAATGTGCATGACGAATTTGTTCTAAATATAAACTTTTTACCTGTGGTGTTAGCGTCTGACGGTCTAACCAAAGCTTACTGTCGGCAACTGTTACAATGCCCTTAATATTTAATTGATCAGCAAATAATGGTGAATAAACAGCATCTAATGCTTCGACTGGATGTGCAGCACCTGTTGTTTCAATCAATAGTACATCAAATTGTTCATTCACTAATAAAGTTTGTATTTGTGCCTCCGTTTTTTCACTACCAGTACAACATATACACCCTTCAAGCATTTCTTTTAAGGGGATTCCACTTTCTACAGCTTGTGAGTCAAAGGGCAATTTTCCAAGCTCATTCATAATAACGGCAGGTTTTAACCCCTTTTCTTTCAGTTGTCGAATAACATCTGTTAACATTGATGTTTTACCACTACCTAAGAAACCACTAAATAAGTAAACATCTTTCATACATAGCCTCTCCAATTCTATGAAGAAAGAGCTGATTAATGTTCGGGTTGAACAAGTCAGCTCTTTCTTTTATTCATTATTCTTTTTCAGAATCTGTTTCTGTATTTGTTTCAGGTTGGCTTAAAAGTTCAATTGCTTTTACAACATGTGGATCTTCTTCTCGTATTTTTTGTCTTAAAGCGTCCATAATTGCATAAGCGGTTTCCCCAACAATAATACCTGTTTGTTCTAGATTTGAATTACTTTGGAACTTTTTAACCGCAATAGCTGTACTTTCATCAAACTCATTATCAATGGTCCCTACATCATATCCAAGTGCATCTAACATTTTCTCTGCATTATTTACTGATGTAGAAACATTGCCTTCCTTCAATTCAGAAGTTGGATCAATAAAAGTTAGTGATGCATATTCTGGATACTGAACTTCTATATCCGGTTTAATACCTGTTTCATTGATCCAATTCCCGTCAGGAGTTAACCACTTTCCAGTTGTGTATTTTAAATTCGAACCATCTGGTAAATAACTTACAGTTTGAACTGTCCCTTTTCCAAATGAAGTTAAGCCAATCAACTGCGCATTAAATGATTCACTTAATGCTCCAGCTAAAATCTCTGAAGAAGAAGCACTTCCGTTATCAATTAAGACAACAAGTGGTAGATTGTATTTTTTACCACCATCAGCCAAAATCACTTCCGGTTCACCTTCACGACCTTGTAACTGTACGATTGGTTTACCCTTTTCGATAAATAAATTGGCAATATCAACGGCCGATTGCAAGTATCCTCCTGGATTTTGACGAAGATCAAGGATGATACTTTCCATTTCCTCTTTTTCAAATTGTTCAAGTAATACTTTTAAATCGTCATACGTTTTTTCACTGAATGAAGTAATTTGGATATTGGCAATTTTATCTTCTCCCATCTCACCATAGACAGTTTCAATAGGAATTTCATCTCGGACAATTGTAATTTCTAAAAGATTCTCACTATCGCCTCGTTGAATCGTTAATGTTACAGGCGTTCCTTTTTCACCACGAATTAAGAGAACTGCTTCAGTTGCACTCATTCCTTGAATACTTTCACCGTCAACTAATAAAATAACATCTTCGGGTAAAATCCCTGCTTTTTCAGCTGGTGAATTTTTAATTGGAGAGACAACGACAATATTGCCGTTACGTTCTTGGATTTCTGCACCTATACCTTGGAAACTAGAAGATAAATCTGCATTAAAATGTTCAGCTTCTTCTTTGTTCATATAATCTGTATATGGGTCTCCAAGTGCATCAAACATTCCGTTTATTGCGCCATAGATAATTTTTTCATCATCAAGTTCAATATAGTATTTTTCTTTAAGTTCATCATAAGCTTCATAAAGCTTTTCAAACTCTTTTCGTTCATCGGGTTGATTAATCTCTACAACTTCAACAACTTTTTCATCCCCGAAAGTTAATGCAACAATTGTTAATCCTGCTGTTAATAAAATCGTTAAAAACATTACCATTATCAATGTAAATGGTTTTATTCTCAAATAGTT
>JAPSJC010000011.1 GCA_031178355.1 Ureibacillus sp. | reverse complement strand
TAAATTAAAGTTAAACGCTCAGTCCTATGCAATTCCCTTTTATGAAAAACTAAATTATGAGATTAATTCTCCTGAATTTTTAGATGCAGGGATTCCCCATCGAACAATGGAAAAATCATTATAAACGTAAATAAATTTTTTTTGTAGATTCTTTATGAAGTAAAAGAAATAGGTAGTTGCTCTTAAGCAACTACCTTTTTCTTTTACTTCATCATTTTTTCTATTTTGCTAAAATCTAGTGCGTTTCCTTCTTTGACGATTGATTGGACAATTTTATCTTCCAGATCTCTCGTAATTGGCTTTTTCGCTAATTTACTCACACGTTGCACAATTTTACGAACTTGTTTTTCATTCTTAAAATCTGCGTGTTGAATTGCATTAGCTAACGCAAAAATATCTTCCATTTCTACGCCAGTTTTATTTTCAATTTGTTTAAAAAAAGGGTTTTGCATGTTCTCCCCTCCTTACACTAGAGACAATAAACGCTACCAACAATAATTAGTAAAATGAATAATACGACGATTAAAACAAAAGATGAGTTATTATTGTTGTTGCCATGACTACCACAATAATGATGGTTCCCCATATCATATGCAGGACTTACTTGATTGCAACCACAATGATGATTCCACATAAAAAATCCCCTCCTTTTTACTTTGTATCCTATGCTAGGTACAACGAAAAAGTTGGGGTATTAGTCTAGTTTACTTTTCCTTTTGGTTTAAAAATAAAAGCTGCAATAAATCCAAACACAATCGCAGCACTTATCCCTGAGCTAGTCACTTCAAACATTCCAGTTAGAACACCAACCCAACCATGCTTTTCCGCTTCAGCTATCGCACCTTGGGTGAGTGAATGTCCAAATGATGTAATTGGAATCGTAGCACCTGCGCCAGCTAAATCGATTAGTGGTTGATATAGCCCTAAACCTGAAAAAATTGAACCTGCAACAACTAAAATAGATAAAGTATGACCTGGAGTTAATTTGCCATAGTCCATAATTAGTTGGCCAATTAAGCAAATGATACCTCCAATTACAAAGGCTATGAGAAAATCAATGAAAATCATGTTCGCTTCACTCCATTGTCATTTCAATTGCATGTGCAGTACATGGTATCGATTCACCTTGTTGAAACGATAAAGGGGAAAGGAGGGCTCCTGTTGCACACAGTAACACACGTTTAAATCGACCAGTTTTTAATTGTTGAATAATATAACTGAAGTAGACAGATGCTGAACATCCCGCTCCACTTGCCCCAGCTAAAAAGGCTTCATCTTCTCCGTAGAATTCAGCTCCTGCATCCCTTAGTAATTGTAATTCTTCCGGCTTTACACCTGTTTGTGCGAGCATTGCTTTTAATATCTTTAACCCGATTTTCCCTAAATCACCAGTCATAATTAAATCGTAATCTTGAAACTTTTGATTACGCTTTTTTAGATGCGCTGTGATTGTATCAAAAGCTGCTGGCGCCATTGCTCCACCCATATGCATTGGGTTTACATCTCCATAATCGACAACTTTACCAACTGTTGCTGCAACAATTGAAGGATATTCAGGGTTGTGTTTCCCTACAAGTGCATATCCCGCAGCTGTTACAGTCCACTGTGAGGTAGCTGGTTTAGGGCCACCATAATAATTAGGGTAACGAAATTGACGTTCGATTGCGTTATGCTGACTTGCTGCACCTGCAATAGCATATTGTGAAGCTCCTAACTCAGTTAATAAACTCGCAATAATTACTGACGATACAGAAGTTGCACAAGCAGAAAATAATCCTATAAATGAAATAGCCAATTCCCTAGCTGCAAAATTTGATGGAGTCATTTGATTGACTAAGTCACCACTTAAAAAGTAATCTACGTCTAGATTTTCGATGTTCGCCTTTTTCATAACAATATTACTTGCTTCTAGAATCATCTTTGCATGGCCTTGCTCATTCGTTTTTTCATTCCATCGTTCATCTTCAACAACAGAATCAAAATAAGAATAAAAAACACTTTTCTTTTCTAATGGACCAGCTACAGCACTGCTAGCTAATATGGATGGTTTTGATTGAAATACGATTACCATTGAACAACACCTATCGAAACAAGAATTAGTTTAATAAGGGCAACAAAAAAAGCAGATGCAACACCAAATAAAATAACAGTTCCTGCTAATTTGAATATGTTTCCACCAATTCCTAGTACGACCCCTTCTGTACGATGTTCTATTGCAGCTGAAATGACCGCATTACCAAAACCTGTAACAGGCACTGCGCTACCTGCAGCTGCATATTGACCAAGCTTTTTATATAATCCAAAGCCAGTTAATAACATGGAAAAGAATATCATCGTGGAAACTGTAGGGTTCCCAACCGTTTTCTCTGTAAAATCAAAAAAAATAATATAGAAATAAGTAACTGCATGTCCTATTGTGCAAATAATACCGCCTACAAAAAATGCCTTTAAAGCATTCTTTAAATATGGAATAGGAGGAGTAACCTGCTTCTCAAGATCTTGGTACTCTTTTGGCTCCATTACGTTTCCTCCTTAATTAAATTTTTTAATTTTTCTACTTGATCACTCACTTTTTGTTGGTCTTCTTCATTTACTAGTTTATTGGCTTCCCAATATATCTTGTAATCTGCAGAGACTAACACATTTAAATCTGGAAAACGTTTTTCTACTTCTTTTGAAAGTTCTTCTTCAATACTTTCTTTTTTAAAATCAAGCCAAGGGTTAGCTTGCACTGCCACAAGCAACTGTTCTTTAATAAAAATTGCTGTGCCACTATATATTTCTTCATTACTATCCAGTACTTCCCGTATTTCAACTCGGTTTTCAGCATCATCAAAAACGTCATAAACCTCAATCGTTTTCTCATTACCTGAACAGCCTGCTACTAGTAATAAAGGGACGAAGAAGAAAAATGTAATTTTTTTCAAATTCCAACCCCCTTTTTTTAATTATTCTTCACTGTTTTAAAGGAATCTATTCTTGATTTAACCAAATGTGCTATCATGATTAGTTTTTTGTTGCATCCTAGTTTTTATAAGTAAACAAAAAATTTTAGGCCAAAATTTAGCGCCCATAGTCGATAGCCCGGTTTTCTGAATCATTTCGACATATTGTAGATTGAAGCAAAATACAAGAGAGGTGAATTTAAATGGGTTGTGGTAAAAACCAAGAAAGTAGTTCATTCCATGGTGATAGAAACCGTGGTTGCATTTGTGAAGTTGTGAAATCCATCTTAAAAATTCAAAATGAGGCAGTTCGTCATGATTGCGATACTTGTGGAACAAGTTGCTTCCTTGAACCACTAGGAGGACTTTCGCACCGTACAAGAAATGCCGATACACGTGTGTTCATGTTATTAGATGAACTGGGTAAACCGTTCAAAGTTGTAGCAAGAAGAGGTGGATCTTTCTTCTTCACACCATTCTTCCGTGTAGAAGATGTATTTGGCTGTTGTGCGACATTACGCGCACTTGCTCCAATTGGAGTTGGCGAAGAATTAGAGTCGCCAGAAGTTGAAGTTGATGTTGAAGTTGGTGACGAACTAATTTTCGCTGCAGAAGATGGAAATGATAATCTAAACCCAGAAGTATTCGGTGATATTAGAAGATTTAGAAAAACGGAAACTTGTGTTACAGTAAACTTAGATAACTTCACAGCTATTCAATGTGTTGCAGATGTTGACTTAAATATTTGTAACTAATTATAAAGAGGCTAACTCTATATAGAGTTAGCCATTTTTTTGTAAACAATAAAAAAACGACAAATTCATTCATAGAATTTGCCGTTCTTTAATATTTAATACGCTCTAGTAATAGTAATTGCTTTAATATTATTACCGTCAATGATGATTAAATTATTAGGTGTTTTGACCTTTACATTGACACCATCTAATTCTTCAATTTTGCCGATAATTTTTTCTCCATCTTCTAAATGAAACATATAATTTCGGTTTCGATAAAGTGGTTGAGAAAAATAATTTAATTGCCTAAAAACGACTTCATTTTGTAATGTATCAATTTTTTCAGTTCTAGAAATTTCGTAAACTGACGTACTTTCCTCAAAGAATGTTTGTTCTTGAACTGCTGCCGTTTCATTCACATCAACAAAGTAAAATGGTGGACTTTGAATAAAAAGTTTCGGTTCTTGAATTTCCAATTTTGCACATCCCTTTTTTCATATAAATATGCAAAAGGAAATAATTCGTGACTTAAACCTATAGGTTAATACATAGAATGAAAATTTTTTTCAAATTTGTCACAACAGTTATGTTTACATAATCTGTGAAATAAATGTTGTTGCTAATCCTAAATATATCAAAATACTTGTAATATCATTTAATGTTGTAATAAATGGACCTGATGCAACAGCTGGGTCTACACCTAATTTATGAATAAGTAAAGGAATAAAAGACCCTGCAATAGTTGCTACTAAAATTGAACAGCAAATTGCAGCACCCACTAATAAACCAATTATAAGTTCATGTTGCCATATATAAATAATTCCAACTACTACAAGTCCACATACGATCCCAGTGATAAGGCCAGTGCAAATCTCACGAATTAATAATTTAAACTTATTTTTACCGTCTATTTCACCAGTCGCAATTCCGCGCACCGCAACCGCTAGTGCTTGTGTACCGCTATTACCTGAAGTTCCTGATATTAAGGGAATAAACAGCGCTAGAAGTGCAACTTGATCTAATGTAGCTTCAAACCTAGACATTAATGATGCTGTTAATGTACCTAAAAATAGCAACATAATCAGCCATGGCAACCTTTTCTTTGCTGCCTTAAATGGGCTAACATCTACATCATCCACATCAGAAATACCGGCTAATTTTGAATAGTCATCAGATGCTTCTTCATCGATAACGTCAATGATATCATCGACTGTAATAATTCCTACAAGTTCATAATTTTCAGCAACTACTGGTACTGCTAAAAAATCATAATCTTTTACAATTTGTGCGACATGTTCTTGATCATCTTTGACATTTACATAGACAACTCGTTCATTCATTATTTCTCGGATTAGTGTATCTTCACTCGAAACAATTAAATCACGTAGTGAAATAATCCCCGTAAGTCTGTGTAGATCATCAACGACGAATACATAGTAGATAGTCTCTGCATTAGGTGCTTCATTACGTAAAACTGCCATCGCAGAGCGTACAGTTGAATTTTCTAAAATCGAAACATACTCAGTGGTCATGATGGCCCCGGCTGTGTATTCCTCATAAGCTAGAAGTTCTTGAAATTCCTCGACTGTTTCACTATCCATCATGTCTAGAAAACTATCACGTTGTTCTTGATCTAGTTCATTTAACACGTCTACGGCATCATCAGTATTCATATACGAAAGCATTTCTGCAGCGTAAGACGTTTCCATTTCATTTAAATATGCTTCATACTCTTCATCACCAATTTCAACAGACTCAAAGATCAAAGCAATCTCTTGAGGGGACAAAAAATGGTAGATGAACTGTCGTATATCAGGTCCCACCTTCTCATAAAATTGGGCCTGATCATACTCATGTAGTGTTAAATACTTTTCACGAAACTCTTCAATGTTGCCATTAAGTAACAGTTCTCGGAGAAAGTCTTCATTTAACTCCATTTCATAATCATTTTGTTGTTCTCTCATACTTGTCCCCTCCTCTCAAATTATTTCACTATAATCATACCATTTTCACGTTATTAAAATTGTGGCTATATTTAACACTTACCATTTTGACTCGAATTACCTAAGAAGTAAATGGATAAATAAACAATTTGGATTAATTATTTTCCAGAAAAAAGATGTTCGAAAGTAAATATTCGAACATCTAATTATTTAGTATTTTTTTCATTGTTTCAAGTACTTCACTTAAAAAAGTTATTCTCTTATTTGTAATTGGATGATTCATTTCTAGATATACGCAGTGAAGCGCATGTCTATCATAAAACTCTCGACTACCACCATACAATTCATCTCCTACAAGAGGATGTCCTAAATACGCCATATGCACACGAATTTGATGTGTTTTTCCTGTATGCAATGTTAATCTCACATGGGTAATTGGCTCATTGTTATAGTAGCCTCTCTGGATCACCTTTACATCTGTATGTGCAAACTGACCATCATTTCGCACTTCTCGTTCTATTATACTTGTTTCTTTCCGACCTATTGGTGCAACAATGGAATATTTCTCTTCGACTAGATGTCCATGTACTATTGCTTCATATTGCTTATTTATTTGTTGTCTTTTTTGTTGCACACCCATTAAATGATGAATATGACTATGTTTAGCAATACACATTAAACCAGATGTATCACGATCTAATCGTGTCACAATATGTACTGTTGAATGAATCCCTTTTTCCTTAAAGTACCCGCAAACAAAATTTGCAATACTCCCAGTCGGATGTTCTTTTGATGGTATTGTATTAACAAATGGAGGTTTATTTATGATTAGAAGAGCTTCATCTTCATAAACAATGTCCAATATCCCATTTTCCGGTATTAATCCTTCACTAACTTGTTCCAATGGAAATATGATGGTGATTTGATCCCCTTTTTGCAAAGGATAGCGGACAGTCTTTTCTTCTCCATTTACAAGAATGTCTCCTCCACGATACTTTATAGATGTAAGGCCTCTTTTTGAAATACCTTGTTTTACAATAGCATCGCGGAGTAATTCCCCATCTTTTAAAGCTTGAAATGTCATTTGAAATCTTCTATCCATTATGTTCTCCATTTTATTCGTTTGCTACGAAAGATTCATGTACTCGTTCCCAAAATGGAAAAGGTCTAAATCTTGCAAACCGAACTTTTTCAGTCGCCACATTGAAGGAAATGGATTCTAAATCGGTATGAATAAGTTGAATATGATCTACTGTCATCATAAGTCTCTGATTAGTAACTGGCTTCAATGTACAATTATGATGAGCGGGCATCACTAAAGACGCACCCACTGTACGGAACACCCGGTTATTAATAGAAGCCATTTCAGTTAATTGGAATGCTTGTAATGTTGGGTGAATAATAGCTCCACCTAATGCCTTATTATAAGCGGTACTCCCCGATGGTGTAGATAGACATAAACCATCCCCTCTAAAACGTTCAAAATGATTACCATTCAATTCAATATCCATAACTAGCGTAATGTCTGGTGACTTAACAGTTGCCTCATTTAACGCTAAATACGTAGTTGTATCAGAATTATTATGATGAACTTTTATTTCGAGGAGCGGGTATTCAACTACATTAAATTCCTTCTTAGCTATTGATAATACTAACTTTTCAAGTTCAGAAGGTTTCCAATCAGCATAAAATCCTAAATGCCCTGTATGGATACCTACAAATGCTACTCTGTCTAAACGATGTGCATGTCTATGAAAAGCGTGTAGTAAAGTGCCATCACCACCAATGGATATGACAATGTCTGGCTCTTCTTCATCAAAAGTTAAACCAAAATCTTGCAAATATGCTTTTGCGAGATCCCGTAATTCATTAGATTGAGAATCTCTGCGTGATTGAATAGAAAATTTCATATTATTCACGCTCCTTTTCCTGTTTCGTAGGAATCGCTGGATTAGTTGCTTCTTTTACTTCACTAAAATAGGCTTGTGCTTCTTGAATTTCACTTCGAATGGAGGACATTTCTTCATCAAGTCGAAACGCTGCCTCCGCGGCTCTCTGTAACCTATTTTTAATTTCTTCTGGGAATATCCCATTATATTTATAATTTAAAGAATGTTCAATGGAGGCCCAGAAGTTCATTGCCAACGTACGTATTTGTATCTCAGCTAATACTTTTAATTTACCATGAATCGTTTCAACAGGATATTCCACAATCATATGATATGAGCGATATCCACTAGGCTTTTTATGTGCTATATAATCAATTTCTTCAATTACCCTTAGATCGTCTCTTTGTCTAATTAAATCGGTTACGGTTGAAATATCATCAACAAATTGACACATAATACGTAATCCAGCAATATCCTGCATTTCAGTAGCCAATTGCGGAGACGGTTCAAACCTTATACCCTTTTCACGGGTTTTATCATATATACTTGCTAAAGGCTTCACACGACCAGTAACAAATTCAATAGGTGAAGTATTCCCCTGAATCCCAAACTGAGTACGCATACCTTTAAATTTTATCTTTAGTTCATCAACAGCTTGTTTATATGGACTTAAAAACAAATCCCATTGTCCCATAGAAATTCCTCCCAGCATAAAGTCAGTACTTCAATGCATGCTGATTCATTACCATTTTTCTAATAGTTATTATTCGATATCTGTCTTTAAAATGGATTTGAATATTTCTTCAACCAATAATACGAAGTCATTACCGTAATTATCGTTGCCTTCAATATTGTATACTAGCGCTCTAAGCTCTTCATTAAATCCTTGTAACTCAATAGTTTGGTTACCAATTTGTAAATACGGATCTTGTTCTGTTTTTAATAATTCCACCAAATCTTTCCATAGAGTGTTTGGTAAACTTAGATAACTATACTGTTCTCCATCCTCTAGTAGATAAATAAAAGACTTATTATCAGAATCAGCAAGTACTTGACCCGCAGGTTGAAATTGTTTTTCTTCATCAATATCGTTTAAACTAAGATGAAGATTATTATGTACAAATTGAGAATGTTCAATTTTATATGTTTTACGCATATGTTACATCCCTTCATGGTCACTATTCATTTCATATTTTAACATAGCACTTACTATTATGAGAAAAAGAATAATTGAAATTATGTGTAGATTTCTACAGAGAGGAAGAACCCGATGAGTCAAGAAATTGAAATTGAGTTTAAAAATTTACTTACAAAAGAGCAATATGAACTGCTTCTTAATGAGTTTAAGATTGATCAAAACATGATTAAACGCCAAGTGAATCACTATTTAGATACACCTGACTGGCATTTGAAAGAGTTATTTAGTGGATTAAGAATTAGGGAGACAAAAACTAAAGTAGTTTGTACATTAAAAGAAAAAACATCAGAACATACGTATCTAGAAACAACTGATGCATTAACTCGCGAGGATGCATTCAATATATTAGAAGGAAATTCCTTCCCTGCCCCATCTGTTAAGGACAAATTAAAACAATTACAAATACCAATTGAAGAGTTAAAAGTATTTGGTACCCTTACAACTGACCGTGTTGAAATACCATATGAACAAGGGATTCTTGTATTAGATCACTCCTATTATTTGAACCGTGATGATTTTGAGGTAGAATATGAAACAAATGATGAAATTATTGGCGCAACAACATTCAGTAATTTTTTGATAAAATATTCAATAGAGAAAAGACATACTGACAAAAAAATTGCTCGTTTTATGAAGGCACTCCAGTCAAAGAAAGGATGAGCTAATTGGACGCAACATCAATGAAATTGCTTCTTGAGATCCAAGCAATTCAATCAATTGGTACACCTTCAACTAATACCAATAATATGACCAATAATGGTAACTCCGTTTTTTCTCAAATGCTAAATACTTTGGCGGAAGGATCTACTAATTCACAACAGACTGCTCAGTTATTAGGAAGTCATACATCACCAAAATTATTATCCAATTTGGATGCTAATTCAGACTATGCTACCCAATATCTCTTAAATGGTGAAAATCAGCCGTACATACCATCGTCTTATTACGACATACTATTAAAAGAATCAAATCAAAATTCAAATTTACCTAAGGATTTAGATCAAACAGAAATAAAAAGGGCAACAGCGTTTCAAAGTATTATTTCAAAAGCATCGAAGACCTATGGTGTTCCTGAAAAATTAATAGTAGCCGTTATTAAACAAGAGTCCAATTTTAACCCAAGCGCTGTTAGTTCAGCAGGCGCAACAGGTCTTATGCAATTAATGCCGGGAACTGCTAAATATTTAGGAGTCTCTGATTCTACTGATCCAGAGCAAAACATTATGGGCGGCACAAAGTATTTAAGTGAAATGCTAAATACCTTCGATCATAACATCGAACTTGCATTAGCCGCATATAATGCCGGCCCTGGTAATGTACAAAAATACGGAGGGGTTCCACCTTTTCAGGAAACAGTTAATTATGTACGAAAAATAGTAAACTCTTATCGTGCTTAAGTTTCATATTTACCGTAACAGTTAGTTATTTCCTTTGATGTAAACATTTCGCCATGCTATTTATTTGAGAAAAAAAGTATAGGTTGTTAGAATGAATATAACACTCAATTGAATCATCTTATGAAGTAGAATAATTATATATATTACTAAATATATATCTTTTTCATAAAGAAAGAAGGAGTTACACCTATGAATCGTAAATATCCGATTCCTTATGAGGAACTAGGTCCTGAAAAACTAGCAGAGCTCATTTACGCTTTTTATAGACGTGTCGATCAGCATCCATTGTTACGTCCATTGTTTCCTGAAGATTTAACAGAAACTGCAAGGAAACAAATTCAATTTCAGACCCAGTACCTAGGTGGGCCAAATTTATTTACAGAAGAACACGGTCATCCAATGATGAAAGCAAGACATTTACCTTTCCGCATCACTCCATCTCATGCACAAGCTTGGCTAGAATGTATGAGTGAAGCAATGGATGAAATAGGTCTAGAGGGAAAATTTAGAGAAGTTTATTACAAGCGACTTGTATTAACTGCTCATCATATGATTAATACAATTGAAGATGAGGAGGAATTTTAGTGAATGATATTCAATTATTATCTGAACCTATTGCACCTCCACAAATTACAAAGCCAATTGAATTATATATTTTTTTAGACCCGTTTTGTACAAAAGCATTTAAAGTACAAACAATTCTACGTAAACTTCACATTGAATATGGTCATTACTTTTCTTGGCGATTTATTATTAGTACGAATCTTTCTACATTAAATTCCAACATTCGTGCTCAAGCTTGCATATCTGGTTCTAAAATAGATATCTCACATCCTGTTTTGCCTTCAATCGCTATTAAAGCAGCTGAGTTACAAGGAAGACGAGCAGCATTTCGTTTTATGCAAAAATTGCAAGAATATATACTACTAAATACGAGAAACGTACATTCATATTCAACATTAATTGAGATAGCCTATGAATGTAAATTAGATATTGATGAATTCAATGCTGATTTTGGTTCAAAAGAAACTGCCCGTGCTTTCCAGTGCGATTTGCATATAACAAGGGAGATGGAAATTGACGAGGTGCCAAGCATTGTATTTTTCAATGAGTGTATTGAAGACGAGGGTCTTAAAGTTGCCGGATTATATTCCTATGAAGTGTATGTACAAATTTTAAGAGAATTATTAAATAAAGAACTTATTAGAAAAACATTACCAACATATGATGAGCTCTTTAGTCGTTATTACACTTTAACAACTGAAGACATTGCAGACATTTACTCCATCCCAGTAAATGAAGCTGAACGTGAGTTGAAGAAACGAATGTTACAGCAAAAAATTGAACGTATAGCGAATAATGAAGTTACCCTATGGCGTAAGAAATCATAAATAAATTTATACATTCTTAAAATTATAAAATTCATGAAGGGTTGTCTTGAAGGTATTTCAAGACAACCCTTTTCTATTGCAGAAATGGACTAATTATATGTAAGAAATTTAAAAAACTAATACAGCATTCTAAATTAAAATATAAAACAAAAAAAAATAAAAAGAGACGACATTATTCTGAATAATAATGTCGTCTCTACACAAAGGGGATGGGAGAAATGTTCACGTTCAAACAAAGGGGTGTATGTTTGTTATGTGATTTATTTCACGTGTTTAATTTATCATAGATTCATAGGCTTTCGCAATAAAACGACAATTATTTCACAAAATCGCCATATAGAAAGCGATTACATCATATCCTTATAAAAATTACCACGTTTTATGTCACATTTTCAAATAAAAAATCATCAAGACTTCATAATCCCAATTAATTTATGTAGAACATCCATCTATCTAAAAAAGAGTGTCTAAAAGAATTATTAGACACTCTCAAGATATATTTATTTCAATAATAGCGATTCTAATTCTGCTACTCTTTCCTCAAACACTTTACAAGCTTCCGCGATTGGTTGAGGTGATTCCATATCAACACCTGCTGCTTTAAGTACTTCAATTGGGAAATCCGAGCATCCCGCTTTTAAGAAATTGTTTATATAACGATCAACAGCAGGTTTCCCCTCTTCTAAAATTTGCTTACTTAATGCAGTAGCTGCACTTTGACCCGTTGCATATTGGTATACATAATAATTGTAATAGAAATGAGGAATTCGTGCCCATTCTAAACCAATTTCCTCATCCACTTTTATTGCATCACCAAAGTACTGTTTATTTAAATCGTAGTAAATTTCAGTTAATCTTTCTGCAGTCAGTGCTTCACCACGAGCATCCATCTCATGAATGATATGTTCAAATTCAGCAAACATTGTTTGACGGAATACTGTTCCACGGAAACCATCTAACCAGTGATTTAAAAGATAAATCTTTAGTTGAGGATCTTCAGTAGTTTTTAATAAATAATCAAACAATAATTCTTCATTACATGTCGACGCAACCTCTGCAACAAAGATTGAATAGCTTGCATATGGGTATGGTTGATTTTCTCTTGTATAGTAGCTGTGTAAACTATGACCAAACTCATGAGCTAGTGTAAATAAATTATTTAAATTATCTTGCCAGTTCATTAGAACATATGGGTTAGTTCCATACGTACCAGAAGAATACGCTCCACTACGTTTCCCTTTGTTTTCGTGAACATCCACCCAGCGATTATCTAACCCTTTTTGTACGATAGCTTGATATTCTTCCCCAAGAGGAGCAAAGCTTTTTACCATTGTTTCTTTTGCTTCTTCATATGGTATTTCAACATTCATTTCTTTCACAAGTGGAACAAATAAATCATACATATGAAGTTCATCAACACCGAGTACTTCTTTACGTAGCGCCACATAACGATGAAGGGCTGGTAAGTACTCGTGAATTGTTGAGATTAGTTGATCGTACACTTTTTCTGGAATATTGTTATTGCTCATCGCAGCATGTCTAGCTGAATCATACTGACGAATTTTTGCACTAACGTTATGTGATTTTACATTTCCAGAAAGAGTAGAAGCAAACGTGTTCTTGAATTTGCCATACGTATCATACACAGCTTTAAATGCTTCGCGGCGGACATCACGGTTATAACTTTCTAAGAATGAAATGTAGTTTCCGTGCGTTAGTTCTACGTCTTCCCCTTTGTCATTTTGGATTACTGGGAATTGTAAATCAGCATTATTTAACGAACTGAACGTATTACCCGACGCACCTTTTACCTCAGAGAATTGAGCTAATAATTCTTCCTTATCCGCAGTTAATACATGTGGACGTTGTAAGTTTAACTCTTTCAACATTTGTGCATATAATTGTAATGGTTCATATTCATTTAAATATCTTTCAATTGTAGCTTCGTCTATAGATAGAATTTCTGGAGTTGTAAATGACCAAGCGGCATTTAACTTTGCTCCCAATGATTTTACTCGACCATCCAATGCTTGATATTTACTGTTTGTTGTATCTTGATCATGTTTTAAATGACTATAAACATATAATTTTCCAAATCTTACTGAAATGGAATCGCTAAATTGTAATGCATCATAAAGGCTTTTAGCGCTTTCTGTTACTTTTCCTTTATACTGTTCTGCTGTAGGAATTAACTTTTCGATTTCTTTAAACTCGGTTTCCCATTCTTCATCGGATGCAAAAATAGTGGATAAATCCCAAGTTAACTCAACAGGAACTTCATCACGGGACAATAGTTTTTTCGCCATTTCCAACCTCCGTTACATTAAAAATTAAAATACCCTATTATTTTCTCAATTTCCAGAATATTATGCAAGAAATTGGTTATATAACTCTTCAAATAATTGTTCTTTACAAAATGAACTGTAGACGTTATGAATATTTAAAGTGTTTAGTAGTTTACAATACTTACTTACCACGGCAATCGATTCGTTTGAGACACTTAATTTTGCCCATTTTAGAAAAAGAATGATTGCTTGTCTATTAAATGATTGAACTTCAATTTGATTTAATTGCAGATAATAAAATAATGCCATTTGCCATTCAACTGTAAACAACCCAAGATATTCATTGCCTTTTATAGGAACTCCCAAGAATGGTGGTAAGTTAGTTAACGATAAGCGCAATTCGTAAATCCCTCTTAAAAAAAGATCATTTACTCCACTTTTACTTATATGCAAACGATAGCTTAAATATCTTTTTTTCATTGATTGATACGACTTCATATAATCTGAAAATTCATCCGTCTTTAAAAAATTTGGTACGTAAAAAGGAAAATTTTGCTGCACTATAGGTAAATATTGAATTTTAGTCAAGAACTGATTGTCCTTTATGTGGAGTAAATTTGAAAAATAGATAAATTTTCTTTGATAAGGATTATACGTCATCAAGTAGTTTTGATTTAACCTAGAAATAATAAATTGTTGAAGCTGTTTTTTGAATGACAGCATGCATATTCCAGTTGTAACATACTTCTTTGAAGATGGTGTACTCGGAATCCAAATAGTTTTAATGTTTGCAGAAAGATAACCATTATTTCTCATGGATAAATTTCTATCCGATATAGGACTGCACTGATATTCAATAGCGATTTGTTTATTATCTTTTGTATGCACAAGTAGATCAGGTCTTTGTTTTAGTGTTGGTATTAAGCTTTCTAACTCAACCTGATAGCCTAATTGATGAATTAATTGATATAAGTGTTCTTTTCCTAGAAGATGTTGCTCTGTTTCACCATCTGAGAATCTTGATTCACAGTTACTTGTTGTTAGATGAGCAAAATGGGGAATTTTCAAAGAGCCAATCTTTAATTGGACTCTGGTTTTGCAATGGGGACAGAAAAAAAGACGTTCTTTTCGTAGTAGTTTTAACTTATCTGGGGACATGGATGTTTGTAACACTATTTTTTCATTTTTGTCTGTAATGGCAACAAGCATAAATATCCTCCTTCTAATCCATTTTATTAGGAGAGTTAGCTTGATGACAATCACTTTATTGAAAACTAGCGAAAGTTATTTTTTTAAAGAAAAAAGCCAAAACCTTTTTAGATTTTGGCAAATTAACTAATCGAAATATTGAATAATTGTTTCAAAACAATTGTCTTCCATAATTTGCTCTCCATATTCTTGAAGGCGATGTACAGACAACTTAGAACCAGTTAAATATTCATTCATAATGAATTTAATATCTTGACGTTTTGTTTTATCTTCTACACTAGAAAGATCAACAGTTACGTAATAATAATTTTCAAATTTATACAATGAAGAAGGTACACCGAAAGAAACCCCGCGGCTTGCTAATGGAATGATTTCGTCAATATCCTTAAACTTATAAGTAAGAACATCGGTTACTTGTTGGTTAGCTGCTTCTTCATCTAATGAATCAAATAGTGAATCTTTATTTTTTTGTTCCAGAGAATCACGGTGTTCATCAAAACCTGAAAGTATTGAAGATTCTCCATCAGAACTTAAATTAGCACGTGTTACAATGACTTCTAATCCTTGTTCAGAGGCATTTACGTGTATCCAAATTGGCCCATCAAGATCAAAATATTCTTCTGTATTAATTTCACCAATCATGTCCCAGAATAATTCTTCGCCCTTTTGTCGGTTGTACCAAATTTCTTCACGACTATAACCGCGATCTTCAATATCTCGATAAGTGATAAATAATTTTAATGTATTATCATTCACGCGTTCGATGTCCATAAAACTTCAACTCCCTTCTTGTCTTCGTTGAAAAACCCGAAAGCGTTATTAGTATGTTTGAATTGTTCACTTTTATTATTAGACCATATGAATGACCAATTGTATTCATCTCTGTCTAAAGTCTTAATCTTTATAAGTAAGACAACTCAAACTTAGTGTCATCTCCAGTAGAAAAAATGTTATCTAGCGGAGATTCTATAACTCTATTGTATGATGTTTAGAGATAAAATGAAAAGGAAAAACATCTACAACTAAAAATAATTTGAATATTGAAATTGTAGATTACTATTTTAATGAAATCAAGTGATATTTACGTGAAATTCTTATGAAATAAATAGCAAAAATTCGACAATTTCCTATATAGTAAAAAATCGATAAAACCCATGATGATGGATTTTACCGAATAGATTATTACAAAAATTAATTAACCATTTTTTGGGCTTCAAGTAATTGGAAAGCACGTACTTTTCTAGGTAAGAAGCGACGAATTTCATCTTCATTATAACCAACTTGTAGTCGTTTTTCGTCGATAATTATAGGACGACGCAATAGTCCAGGATACTCTTGAATTAGCTCATATAATTGTTGTAACGGTAAACTTTCTACATCGACATTTAATTTTTGGAAAATCTTTGATCGTGTTGAAATAATCTCATCTGTTCCATCTTCAGTCATTCGAAGAATTTCTTTTATTTCACTTATAGTTAATGGTTCAGAAAAAATGTTTCGCTCTTTATATGGGATCTCATGTTCTTCTAACCATGCTTTAGCTTTTCTACATGATGTACAACTTGGTGAAGTAAATAATGTTACGATCATGAATTACACTTCCTTTCAATACGTATTCATATATCTCAAATATTTATTAGTTTAGAATAAATTTAATTTAGAACAATGAAACCATTATACAATAATAAATGACATTTGGATATAGTAACTTACGAAAAATAACGTACTAAATATCTGATATTTTTACGTAATTTCTATTATCTAATCAATTTTCATTAAATACTTATAATCCTATATTTTAGTAATACCCCAATTTTGACCAGATAAAACATGTAATTTTTTAAATTAATATTCTCAATTAGGTTATTTAATCGAGAAGAATCATAAGATTCTGTTAACTTTAACAATTATTTTCAATTAATATTTCATACGATTAAAGAGTGCCCAATCCTTGGTTATTTCATTCTCTTCTTGGAAAAAGAAATTGAATTTGCATTCTTTATATATTTTTTATATAATCTTTAGAAATAATGGAAATCGAAAAAACGTCGACAAAGAGTAGTACATTTGATGTCCGTGTATAGAGAGTCTGTGGATGGTGGAAACAGATGACGGATCAGATGGAATGGACTTTGGAGTAGCTTTATGAACACAAGTAGTAAAGCTCGTGTGCTTCTCGTTACGAAGTGGAAGGTGGTCGAGCAATCGACAAGCTGGGTGGTACCGCGGATTTAACATCATTCGTCCCATTACGTATAACGTATTGGACGCATGATGTTTTTATTTTGTAAAAAAATAGGAGGTTTTTAAGATGAAAAATATATTTTCAGGAGTTCAACCTACTGGTGTAATTACTTTAGGTAATTACATTGGTGCATTTATGCAGTTCCCTGCATTACAAGATGAAGGAAATACGGTCTATTGTATCGTTGATCAACATGCAATTACAGTACCTCAAGACCCAAAAGAACTTAGCCAAAACATTCGTACGTTGGCAGCAACATATTTAGCTACCGGTATCGACCCTAAAAAATCAACACTATTTATCCAATCAGAGGTACCTGCACATGCTCAAGCAGGTTGGATTTTACAATGTGTCTCAGCTATTGGCGAATTAGAACGTATGACACAATTCAAAGATAAGTCTGAAGGTAAAGAATCCGTGTCAGCTGGATTATTAACATATCCTCCCCTTATGGCGGCAGACATTTTACTTTATAATAGCCACATAGTTCCTGTAGGGGATGACCAGAAACAACATATTGAGTTAACACGTGATCTTGCAGAACGTTTTAATAAGCGTTATGGTGAAGTTCTAGTTATACCTGAAATTCAGTTACCTAAAGCTGGTGCACGTATTAAATCATTACAAGAACCAACAAAGAAAATGAGTAAATCTGATCCAAATACAAAAGCTACAATTCGCTTCTTAGATACACCTAAACAAATTGAAAAGAAAATTAAATCTGCAGTTACAGACTCTGACGGCTTTGTAGCATTTGATGAAGTAAATAAACCAGGTGTATCCAATCTATTAACAATTGAATCAGCTGTTACTGGTCAAACAATTGAATCGCTTGTTAAAAAGTATGATGGGCTTGGCTACGGCGCATTTAAAGAAGGTGTTGCAACTAGCTTAATTGAGCATCTTTCACCTATTCAAGCAAGATTCAATGAGTTATTCGAATCACCAGAGCTTGACCAAATTTTAGATGAAGGTGCAAAAAAAGCAAATGAGATTGCACATGCAACGCTTAAGAGAATGGAGAACGCGATGGGTTTAGGCCGTACACGCAAATAAATAAAATGATAAAAGACCCTACGGCTATATAAAACTCATGAGTACCCAGAATGAAATTCCAAACTGCACTCCATGAGTAACCCAATGTACGGTAGTTCAAATAAAGGATAATATTCCCTACGGATATGACACACATTCCATAGCAAAATAAAAAAATAAGAAATCTTAATAGAATAGTACCACCCTTTCCTATACTACTTGACATTGTTTATTAGTTTTCGTATAAATTTTAATATCTATTATTAAATCATATAAAAAAGCCCTTAGCGTTATGCTAAGGGCTTTTAATTATTATCATCATTCTATCATTAGTCAACTTTTTTCAACAATATACTCGCGTTATGTCCACCAAATCCTAATGAGTTACTCATTGCATACTCAACATTTGCAACGCGAGCTTCTCCTGCAACATAATCTAAGTCACATTCAGGATCTGGGTTAGTTAAGTTAATTGTTGGAGGTAGAACGCCTTCTTTTAAAGCTAGAGCAGTAAAGATTGCTTCAATACCACCTGCAGCACCTAATAAGTGTCCTGTCATTGATTTTGTTGAACTCATTGCTAACTTATAGGCATGTTCACCAAATACTGATTTAACAGCCATCGTTTCATATAAGTCATTATATTGAGTACTTGTACCATGTGCATTAATGTATCCAACAAGTGTTGGATCAATGCCACCATCCTCTAATGCCATTTTAATTGCACGTGCTGCGCCTTCACCATTTGGAGCTGGTGCAGTAATGTGGTAAGCATCACCAGTTGCTCCATAACCAATTACTTCTGCATAAATTTTTGCTCCACGAGCTTTTGCCGCTTCATACTCTTCTAATATGATTATGCCAGCGCCTTCACCCATTACGAAACCATCACGATTAGCATCAAATGGCCTTGAAGCAGATGCTGGGTCAGTATTTAGAGACAAAGCAGTACTAGCACAGAATCCTGCAACTGCCATGTTTACGATTGGTGCTTCAGCTCCACCCGTAATCATTACATCCGCATCTCCGCGTTGAATAACTTTAAATGCATCCCCAATAGAGTTGGTTCCTGATGCACAAGCAGTTACTGAACAAGAATTAATTCCTTTAGCTCCTAAATGGATTGATACTTGACCTGAAGCCATATCTGGAATCAGCATAGGTACAAAGAAAGGACTTACACGTCTTGCTCCACGTTCTTTGAACGTTTCAAATTGGTTTTCGTATGTCTCCATACCACCGATACCAGAACCAATCCATACTCCAACACGAGTTGCGTTATCTTCATTAATGACTAGATCAGCGTCTTTGGCTGCCATAATTGATGCAGCAAGAGCATAATGAGTGAAACGGTCCATTCTTCTAGCTTCTTTTTTATCTATATATTGTTCAATATCAAAATCTTTAACTTCTGCAGCAACTTTTGCTGTAAACTTTTCTGCATCGACACGTGTTAGTGGGCCAACTCCAGACTTTCCAGCTTTCACATTATTCCATGTCTCTTCAGCTGAATTACCTAAAGGAGTTACGGCACCAATTCCCGTTATTACTACTCTTTTTTTCATAATCAAGTTTACCCCCTAATTATTCAAATGCGCCTTGGCGTATTTGCACCTAGATTATGATTGAGCAAGGAAGCTCAATCAATTTCAATTAATAATCTGTGGAACCCGCCCGAGCTTAATTCATTCACTGAATTGTCATACTTGGCATTCATCTTACCACAAATTAATTTGGGACCTTACTAATACTATAAAATATTCTAAATGAATATCACATATTATAAAGTTACTATATTTGATTCTATTAAATCAATTTATTTACCCCATTTGATTACTGCTGCTCCCCAAGTTAAGCCACCGCCAAAACCAACTAATACGATAATATCATCATCTTTAATTTTTCCATCTTCTAATTCATCCGTTAATGCAATTCCAATTGAAGCAGATGATGTATTTCCATATAAGTGTATACGTTTTGATAATTTTTCCTCAGGTAAATTTAAACGTTCTCTGGAAGCTTCCATAATACGAATATTAGCTTGGTGAGGTACTAAGAAGTCAACATCTTCTTTAGTTAACCCAGCTTTTTCAATTACTGATAATGCAGATTCACCCATTTGGCGTACTGCAAATTTAAACACTTCACGACCATTCATGGCAATAAAACAATCATCATTTAACAATAAGTGTTTCCCACCAGTACCGTCTGCACCTAATTCAAATGATAGTATTCCACGACCTTCTGATACTTTCCCAATTACTGCTGCAGTTGCTCCATCACCGAATAATACGGCTGTATTACGGTCTGTCCAATCCGTTACTTTTGATAATTTTTCAGCCCCAACAATTAACACATAATCATAAGCTCCACTTTCAACAAATTGTTTTGCTGTTGCAAGAGCATAGATGAAACCAGAACATGCAGCAGAAATATCCATAGCTGCAGCATTGGTTGCATCCAGTTTTTCTTGAATTTGACAAGCTACACTTGGAAATCCACGATCTGGTGTAACCGTTGCAACTAAAATTAATCCAATTTGATTTGGAGAAATTTGAGCGTTTTCTAATGCAGTAACTGCTGCTTTATATGCTAAATCAGATGTATCTTCCTCTTCTGCAATTCTTCTTTCTTGAATACCTGTTCGAGTACGAATCCATTCATCATTTGTATCTAAAACTTTTTCTAAATCAAAATTAGTAACGACCTTTTCAGGAACATATTTACTTATTCCAATAATACCAGCATTCATTTGTACTTCCCCCTTTACTAAACCTAACTTATGACTTGCATTTAGTACTTGGTCTTAATTATAGCTCACATTTTATAGTAGGACAACTGAAATATTTGACAATATTTGAATTCATTATTGTTATTTTTTTATAGTGTATGTTATGATATTTTAGGATAAAAAAACAAATAATATTTTCAATATAGTTCGTTAGAGGTGAAAATAATGCAATATATTATGACTTTTATTTGGTCTTTCCTATTAGTTACAATGTTAAACTACGTAGTTAGTTCTGTATTAGCTACTACTTTTGATTTTGTTACAGGAGCTATTATCTCAGTAATCTTCGCAGTTCTTGTATTAATCGTAGGAGCAATTATTCCGAACGAACCAACTCCGGAAGCAGATCATCATTAATAGGTTCTTAAACTGTCCTTTCTCTATGAGATTAGGACAGTTTTTATTTTTTCAAACTAACTTCATCTACTACTAATAGAAAACCAGCTTATTGTTCGATATCGGCAATAAGCTGGTTTTTCATTATTTCCTTACTACAAGTTCATTATTTACAACAGACACTTGTATTGTATCTCCCGGAATGGCTTCTCCTTTAAGCAATTCTTTTGCAACTGCCGTTTCAACATTGCGTTGGATAAAACGTTTTAAAGGTCTTGCACCAAATTGAGGATCAACGCCATGATTAATAACCCACTCCACAACCGATTCATCGACTAGTAGATTTATCTCTTGTTCCGCTACACGCGTTTGTAGTTGTTTAACATATTTCCATACAATCGCTGTAAAATGCTCTGAACTTAAAGCATGGAAAATAATTATATCGTCAACTCGGTTTAGTAATTCTGGTTTAAAATGCAATCGTAGTTCAGACATAGCTAATTCTTGTGCACGATCCTTTAATGGCTCCTCTTCTAGTAAAAACTGTGAACCAATATTAGATGTCATGATTACGACTGTATTTGTAAAGTTTACTAGTCTACCCTGACTATCCGTAATACGACCATCATCTAAAATTTGTAGTAGAATATTTGCAACATCTGGGTGCGCTTTTTCAATTTCATCTAACAAAATAACAGAATATGGATTTCTTCTCACAGCTTCAGTTAATTGACCGCCTTCTTCGTACCCTATATAACCAGGTGGCGCACCAACCAATCTAGATACACTGTGCTTTTCCATGTATTCGCTCATATCAATACGGATGAAATGATCTTCAGAGTCAAAAAGTTGAGCAGCTAACGCTTTTGCGAGTTCCGTTTTACCTACCCCTGTTGGCCCTAAAAAGATAAATGAACCAATAGGTCGATTAGGGTCTTGGATACCTGCTCTTGCACGCCACACGGCCTCTGTAACAAGTTTTACGGCCATATCTTGCCCGATTACTCTTTCATGAAGTGTGTCTTTTAGCTTTAATAATTTTTCTCTTTCACCTTCAACTAACTTTGTTACTGGAATACCAGTCCACCTTGAAATAATTGAAGCAATCTCATCAGCTGTTACTTCTTCTCGCAAGATTCGTACTTCAGAGCCCTTTTTCAAATCTTCTTCTAATTGTGATAATTCTTTTTCCAACGCTGGAATTTTTCCATGTCGTAGTTCTGCTGCTTTATTTAGATCATATTTACTTTCGGCATCTTCTAATTCACGACGATAACGATTCAATTGTTCACGTCTCGTTTGAAGAGTTTGTAATCCTTGTTTTTCGTAATCCCATTGTTGTTTCATTTTTTCTTGTTTTTCTTTTAAAGTTTTTAATTCGCCTTTTAATATATCTAGGCGTTTTTTACTAGCTTCATCTTTTTCTTTTGTTAAAGCTTGTTCTTCAATTTCTAATTGCATCACACGTCTTGTCACCATATCTAATTCTTGAGGCATCGAATCAATTTCAGTTCGAATCATAGCACATGCTTCGTCGATTAAATCAATTGCTTTATCGGGTAAAAATCTGTCAGTAATGTATCGATTGGATAATTCGCTCGCTGCAATAATTGCGCGGTCATGTATTCGAACTCCATGATGTAATTCAAATCGCTCTTTTAAACCACGTAAAATTGAAACAGTATCCTCGATAGAAGGTTCACGAACTAACACTTGTTGGAAACGACGTTCTAAAGCAGGATCCTTTTCAATATACATACGGTATTCATCCAATGTTGTAGCACCAATACAGTGCAATTCGCCACGAGCTAACATAGGTTTCAACATGTTTCCAGCGTCCATCGCACCATCTGTTTTACCCGCACCAACGATTGTATGAATTTCATCAATGAAGAGGATAATACGACCTTCGGATTCTTTTACTTCTTTTAACACACCTTTAAGACGCTCTTCAAATTGTCCACGATAACTCGCACCTGCAATTAGTGCACTCATATCTAATTCATAAAGAATACAATCTTTTAAGCCTTCGGGTACATCTTTTTTCACAATCCTTTGTGCTAATCCTTCAACTATAGCTGTTTTGCCTACACCAGGTTCACCAATCAACACCGGGTTATTTTTAGTTTTTCTCGATAAAATTCGAATGACATTTCGAATTTCTTCATCTCGTCCAATAACTGGATCCATTTTTCCATTCTTTACTTCTTCGATTAAGTTTCGTCCAAATTGTTCTAAAGGTTTGCGGTTATCTTGTTGTTGAAATTGCATCATTCATCACCTCAACATGATTTCTTTTTATACGTTAAACTTTGACCTTTCTTGACCATTATGATTATAAAATGAATGTTAAGTGAAAAGCAAAAGAATACTCCCACACCAATAGAAGAAATGAATAAATGGATTATGGCTGATTTTAATGAAATATTTTCCATAAAGTTTTACGAATAAGTTTTTGCACTTTTAATTTTGAATGGATTATTAAGTTCTATACATTATCTAGTGAAGTAATCCTTTGGTTGTTTCAGTATATACACCAATAATTTCCCTCGCTTTTGTTGAACTCACGAACAATAATTTTTGCTGTTGATATATATTTTGCAACAATAAAAATTATTAAAATACAAAAAAGTAACATCTCAAGGAGATGTTACTTTTTTCTAGAACATAAATTAGCGAATACCTAAAGCCATTTTTGCATATCTTGACATCATATCTTTATTCCAAGATGGTTGCCATACAATGTTTACGTCTACTTTTTTAATTTCTGGTAGCTCATCTAAAGCAGTATTCACTTGATCCACGATAACTGGACCTAATGGACAGCCCATTGATGTTAAGGTCATTGTAACAGTACATGTACCTTCTTCATCTAAATCCACATCATATACTAAACCTAAGTTAACGATATCTATGCCAAGCTCAGGATCGATTACATTTTCTAAAGCACCTAAGATGCTTTCTTTCATATCTTGATCAATTGCCATTTCGTTTCCCCCTCCTTAATAAAAATTTGTATCTATAATAAAATGATACATTAATTGATAATCATTTTCAAAAATAGCGTACTTTCTTGTTACATTGATAGTTATATTATATTCAGGACGAGCATAATATATCTATTCAATTAATTTACAGTAATTGCTCATTCAGTTCAAATCTTTAACTGATCCAGTTAGTTAAACGAATTATTAACATCCGTTAGTAATTATTCTCTATTTTTCAAAAAGTGGTGTAAAATTGAAAAAAGACTTTTATAAACATAGTATACCACACCACGGTTGGAGATATTTTCCGACAAATCCTACAGTTTTTCAGATGGAACTACCAAGTTATATCAAAATATGGGCGCATTAGATATTTTGGAGACATTCTTCCCATATTGTAATTTCTTAAATGCGCACATAAATAAAGAAAGGAGCTTTCCTTTATGAAACAACATTTAATTGTTTTAGATTTGGACGGTACTTTATTAACAGATGACAAAACGATTTCTGAAAAAACGAAGCTAACTTTAGAGAAAGCCAAAGAAGCTGGGCATCAAATCATGATTGCAACTGGTAGGCCATTTCGCGCTAGTTCAGTTTATTATAATGAATTGATGTTAACTACACCAATCGTAAATTTCAATGGAGCTCTTGTGCACCATCCCAATAATAAATCTTGGCAGACCATACATTCTCCAATGGATATTAGTGTCGTTCATGACGTTGTTGATTCAGTAGATAAATATCAATATAAAAACTTAATTGCAGAAGTGATGGATGATGTCTATATTCATACCGAAGATCAATCTATGATGGACATATTTAAAATGGGTGAACCAAATGTATCAATTGGGAACTTACGAAAAAACTTATCGGATGATCCTACAAGCCTTTTAATCCATGCAACTGAAGAAAATGTCCCTTCAATTAGAAAACATTTAGAAGATGTACATGCTGAACTAATCGACCATCGACGTTGGGGTGCACCTTTCCATATTATAGAAATTGTTAAAAAGGGATTAAATAAAGCAGTTGGAATATCTCACGTTGCTAAAGATTTAGGGATTCCAAGAGATCGAATAATAGCCTTCGGTGATGAAGATAATGACCTGGAAATGATTGAATACGCAGGGATTGGGGTCGCTATGTCAAACGGAATTGATCAGCTTAAAAGTATCGCAAATGAAATCACTTTAAGTAATAACGAAGATGGGATCGCCAACCTACTCATCGAACGATTAAAATTGAAATAATCCATCGGTTGCTAAATAATAGAAATACATCTTCTAAGATGAATCATTGTAAAATTGCTTTAAACCACGACGAAATACACACAAACTAACTTGTATGAAACGATAAAAAAAAATCTTACTAGTAAGGGGGAAAAAATTATGAGAATCTTCGCTGACAGTGCATCAGATTTACCACAACATTTTTATGAAAAAAACAACGTGGAACTATTTACATTACGAGTTCAAGTAAATGAAAAAGAATACCGCGATATCATTGAGATTAACCCAACTGAGGTATACGATGCGATGCGTAATGGTGCAGTACCAAAAACATCACAAGTGTCGCCTGAGGAATTCCTAAACGCATTTGAACCGCTAGCAAAAAATAATGAAGAAGGTCTTTATATTGCCTTCTCTTCTAACCTTTCAGGAACTTATAATACTGCGGTAATGATTGCAACACAACTACGAGAGCAGTATCCAAATTTCAAACTAAATATTATTGATTCTAAATGTGCATCATTAGGTTATGGTTTGCTTGTAAAAGAAGCTGTCTCTTTAAGAGAAAAAGGTTTATCACTTGATGAGCTGACAACACATATTGAGCTGTTAGCAAAACATATGACTCATATAGTCACAGTTGAAAAGCTAGATTATTTAGCTGCAGGTGGGAGAATTTCGAAATCTAGTGCATTTATCGGTGGATTACTAAGTATCAAACCTATTTTACATGTAGAAGAAGGTAAATTAGTTCCTCTTGAAAAAATTCGCGGTCGTAAAAAATCAATTCAACGTATTATTGAAATTATGGAGGAACGTGGAGGAGATTTTTCCAATAAAACTATCGGGATAAGCCATGGTGATGATTTACAATTCGCAGAAGAAGTTAGGTCATTAATAAATGAGAAACTAAAACCAAAATCAATAGATATGGAGATGATTGGTGCTGTAATTGGAGCTCATGCAGGACCAGGTACAATTGCCGTATTCTTTACAGATAAAGAATATAAATAAAAAGAGTTGATCCACTTGAGTGGATCAACTCTTTTTCTGTTAATTAGTTTGCAATTGGTTCTTCAGCAACTAATTCAATTTCATGTAATTCAGTTGGTTCTGAATAGTCTACGCTATAGTTCTTCACGCGTTTGTTAACTGGGAAGATCTCATAACGGAATTGCATTGGAATTGTTGTAGCCACTTCTTCAATGTGTTGTTGGAATGCTTTAAATTGCTCTGCACGCCATTCTGCATCGAATGCTTGTGGTGAATCAATACCTTTAACTAATGCTTCTAATTCATCAGAAGTGTAACGGCTGAAGTTAAATTGGTCAACAGCACCGTATAATCCAGATGGAGATGGGTTAGTACCAGTACCCCATGCACCCATGAAGATATCGATTTCTGGATCGTCAGCTTGAACTTTGTCATAGAATGAGTTGAACTCGATTAAACGACCTGTAGTTAATGTTACGTTTAAGCCAACATCTTTCCAGTTTTGTAAGTAGTAAGAAATAATATCTTCCTGTGTAGCATCACCTGACATAGCAGCAAGTTTAATTTCTAATTTTTCACCATTCGGATCTTCACGTAAACCGTCTCCATCAACGTCTACATAACCAGCTTCATCTAAAATTGATTCAGCTTTAGCTGGATCAAATACGTATCCTTCTAAAGAAGCATCATAGAATGATTCAAATACTGGTGGGATTAAAGAATTTGCACGTTCACGTAAACCATTGTAGTAAATTTCAGATACAGCTTCGATATCTAAAGCATAACCCATAGCTTGACGTAATTTTACGTCACCCATTTTAGAACCTTCAAAATCAGTTACGTTGATACCATTTTCAGTATCAAATTTACCTACTTTAAATCCTAAATAAGAGTAGTATAGCTCTGGACGGCCAAGTACACTAATATTTTCATAGTTTTCGATTTCAGGCATTTTTGTAGCATTGAATGCGAATGCTAAATCATATTCACCAGAACCTAAAGCTACAGAAATAGAGCTTGATGGAACAACTTGAACGATTACACCATCAAGTTTTGGCTCACCTTTCCAGTAGTGTTCATTTTTCTCGAACTCAACTGACTCACCAGGTACAATGTTTTTAAATTTAAATGCACCTAAAGTAACAGGATTTTTACGAACAGCATCATGTTCAACTAGCTCAGCAACTGGAATGTCAGCGATTTGATGAGCTGGAGCTGCATATGTCCATAGACCGTCACCACCGTAGAAAATAGCTGGTGATAATTGTTTGAAGCTAATTTCTAGAGTATGATCATCGATTTGTTTTAAACCTGAGATTGTATCTGCAGTACCTGCATTATACTCTTCAGCACCAATAATGTTTTGGAATTGAGAATCGTAACGTACGCCAGTGTAATCTGGGTGACCAATGATTAAGTAAGGAAGAATAACATCTTCAATAGTTAACGGTTCACCATCAGACCATTTTACGCCTTCACGAATTTTTACAGTAACTTTGTTATTTTCTTGGTCGACATCCAGACTCGCAATACTACCTTCATCAGTAATCATGAAGTTGCCATCTACTTCGAATAAAGAGTTAGAAGCATAACCCATGATGTCTGCATCATAAGCATCTTCGTATAATTCCCAAGAGAATATACCCGCGAATGGCTCATCTTTCACCATTGCCACTTTTAAGATACCACCGTCAATTGCTTCTCCTTCGTTCGTTACCGCTAAATCAAATAATGCATCAGAAGCAGTATCTGTTTCTTCAGGAGCGTCTGTCGTTGTATCTGTCTCTTCCGGTTTATCTGTATCTTCCGGCTTTTCTTCTGCTGTATTACCGCTACAAGCTGCTAATGCTAATACAAGAGCGAATAATAACGCTAATAATGACCAGTGTTGTTTTTTCATTATAATCCTCCTTTTGTGTGTAGTCGTTGAGATTCGTACCAAAATTCCCAACTATATCTAAACATATTTACCAACCAGATAAATATGATGGTACCAAAGACCTTATTTGTTTAATTACTTTCTTACCCTAACCTTTGTTTTGCATCTGCTGCGCGTCTAAATGCTTGCCCAACATAGTTAATCGCTAACATCATGAACAAGATGAACACTGATGCCGGTACCCAACACCACCAATATTGTTGTAAAACTAGTGGGTCTCTAGCATAACTCACTAGTGTACCTAAAGACGGTGTAGAAGGTGGTAAACCAAATCCTAGATAAGATAAACCTGTTTCAATCCCAACATTACCCGCAAAATTTAAAGTCAACTCTACAATTAAGATTGAACTTAAGTTCGGCATAATTTCTCTAAAAATAATAATAAAATCATTTGTTCCTAGAGTTTTTGATGCATTTACATAATCTCTTCTACTCTCACTTAATGCCTTCGACCGCACTAGCCTCGCGATGCCCGGCCATAAGAATAAACTCATAATTAAAATTAGATCCCATTGTGAATACTTTGGAATAATTGTTACAAATACAATGATTAACATTAACGATGGGATTGTAATGAAAAAATCAATAATTCTCATGATGATATTATCGATCCAACCACCGAAATATCCACATATTAGGCCAACAACTATACCGAATATCCCGGTAATAATTGTGATCCATATCGCAATTTCCATTGAGTTTTTAGCACCGATTATTAATTGCCCTAGAATATCGCGACCACCTTGGTCAGCCCCTAGTAGGAACTTTTCTCCTGGTTCAGCATATTTATCTCTTAGACTTACACGCATTAACGCATCATTATCTATGACAAAGTAAGCCATGAAGAATACATAAATTGTTACTAGAACAATAGCAATCAATGAAAAGAATGCTAGTTTATCTTTAAGAAACTCACGAAATACTACTTGGAAACCGGTTGGTGGAGAACTTACAACTTTTTTCTCATCTGTTACACTAACCAATATTCTCCCTCCTTAACTTGCTCGATAAAACCTGGGCTCAAATAAGCCAAAGCGCATTTGAGTTACTATTCGATTCTTATCCGTGGGTCAACAATACTCATAATAATATCGGATAAGAGACTACCTAATAGTGTTAAGAAGCCGTATAGCATAACAAGTGCTGTTATGACACTATAATCTCGTGAAAGAATGGAAGTTATAAATAATTGACCCATTCCCGGATACCCAAATATTGTTTCGATGAAAATTGATCCACCAAGTAAGCCAGTTATTGTAAAACCTAAAAACGCTGCTATTGGAAGTAAAGAATTTCTAAAAATATGTTTTGAGTATACCTTTTTCATCGGAATACCTTTACTTCTTGCTGTTCTTACGTAATCTAAAGATTTAGCGTCAATAATTTCTGAACGTAAATATTGAATAACACCCGTTGTACCTAGTATCGCAAATGTAATTGCTGGGAGAATTAAGTGATAAATTTTGCTCCAATACCAATCAAATGATCCTGGTACAGCCGATACATCTACACTTCCGATAGTTGGGAACCAATGTAATGTATATCCAAATAGGAATAAGAATAAGAGTGCTAGTACGAATGTTGGAATAGCATAAGAAATGAAACTATACAGTACAATTGCTTTATCTAACTTCGAATTATTATAACGACCCGCTAACATACCTAATGGAATCGCAATTAAGTAAAGTAAAATAACACTTAATAATGATAGCCATAATGTATTAAGTCCTTTTTCTCCGATAATATCTTCAACAGGCTGTTTAAATCTATAACTAGTTCCTAGGTCACCTTGAACCAGGTTTCCAACCCAACGTGCGTATTGCATATACCACGGATCATTTAAGCCTGCTCTCTCACGTAGTTCTTCTATTCTAGCTGGATCTGTCTCAGGTGTTATTAATCCTGTGAATGGGTCACCTGGCATAAATTTAGCAAGTATAAAAACTAGTAAACTTAAAACAAATAACTGCGGAATCATAATTACCACACGTCTTAAAACTGTTTTCCACATATTAGATGACCTCCTTCACTTTCGGAGATTCTGCAACAAAATGAGTATTTGAAACTTTCACTAAATCGAACACCCGTCCATTTTCATCAAACGACAGTTTATGTTCTTTTTGATAGTGCGTTTCAACATTTATTCTTTCACGTTTACGCTCTTCTCTTCCATTTGGTGAAACATCTGGAATTGCTGATAGTAAACGTTTCGTATAGATGTGTTTCGGTTGTTCAAAAATTTCTTTTGTTTCACCAGTCTCAACGAAACGTCCTTTATACATGATTGAAATATGATCACACATATGTTTAACAACCCCTAAATCGTGTGAAATAAACAAGTATGTTAAACCATATTCATTTTGTATATCCTTCATAAAATTTAGAACTTGTGCTTGTACAGATAAGTCAAGAGCTGAAACTGGCTCATCGGCAATGATTAACTTAGGATTGGTTGCCATTGCTCTAGCAATCCCTAACCTTTGTTTTTGTCCACCTGAGAATTCGTGAGGATATTTTACTTTTGAATCTTCGGGCATCCCAACAATCGCCAATAGTTCATTAATTCTTTTACGTTCTTCCTGTGGCGATAAGTTTAAGAAATTTCGAATCGGTTCAGCTAAAATATCTTGAACTCTTTTTCTAGGATTCATACTAGAATGGGAGTCTTGGAAAATCATTTGGATATCTCGGTTATAAGCTGATTTTCGATCACGACGTTTGTTCGTTACGTCTTCGCCTTCATAGATGATTTTCCCTGAAGTAATTTTTTCAAGTCCAATAATTGATTTACCAGTAGTAGATTTACCACAACCAGATTCACCAACAAGCCCGTATGAATTCCCCTTATCAAACTCCATCGAAATTCCATCAACAGCATGAATATGATCTACTACAGTATTAAAAAAACCACCACGTACCGGATAATGTACTTTTAAGTTATCAATCTGCATGAACATGTTGGTTACCCCCTAATTCGCTCTTGAAGTGAAAATGTTTCCAACAAGTACATCTTACAAAATGACCTGGTGAAACCTCATGTAAAGTAGGGTTGTCCTCATGTGCCTCTTCAGGTATCCACGAAATTCGTGAAGAAAAACGACATCCACTACGGGGAAGGTTCATTAACGATGGTACGATCCCTTCAATCACATTTAGTCTAGTAGAGTCCTGACTTAGTTGTGGGATAGAATTAAATAACGATCTAGTATATGGATGTTTCGGATTATTAAATAGCTCATCTACTGGTGCTTCCTCAATAATTTCTCCTGCGTACATAACTGCAACACGGTCAGCTACTTCTGCTACTACTCCTAAATCGTGAGTAATTAGTATAATTCCAGCACCTGTTTCATTTTGTAAATCAATTAATAAATCCAGGATTTGTGCTTGTATCGTTACGTCTAATGCAGTTGTTGGCTCATCTGCAATAATAATTTGTGGTTTACAAGAAATCGCAATTGCGATGATAACCCTCTGTCTCATCCCTCCAGATAATTGGTGTGGGAATTGTTTTGCTACACGTTTTGGGTTACTAATACCAACTTGTTGTAACAGTTCAATAACACGTTCTTTTCGTTCATTTTTAGATAATTCTGTATGATAAACTAGACTTTCTTCAATTTGGTCTCCAATCCTCATTAAAGGGTTTAATGCAGATAATGGATCTTGGAATATCATACTAATATCCAAACCTCGTATATTATTTAGTTCGTCCTCTGTCATATTTGCTAAATTTGTATCTTTATATAGGATTTCTCCCTCGATGCGTGTATTATTTCTATCTAGTAATCCTATTATCGAAGTTGCTAAAGTACTTTTACCACAACCAGACTCACCTACGATTGCGAGAATTTCATTCTTGCGAAGAGTTAAGGATACATTATCGACTGCATCAAAGTATGTGTCCTTAATACGAAATCCTGTGTGTAAATTCTTAATTCTCAACAGCTCATCAGTTGTCTTCAAAATACTCCTCCTCTCAAACTATTTTTACAATTTTACAAATATTATAAATTTATAAAAATTATATTTTACAAATTTATATATTGTCAATCAATTTTACATCAATTTTTAGAATCCTCTAAATTCATACAAAATTCCACTTAATTAGACAGCATGATTTCTGCATTATCGCAATTTTTTATTCCTTTATATTCCTGGTAACATTTTAGCAATATATTCATATAAAAGTAAAAAAAGACAAAGTCTATTACTAGATTTTGCCTTTTCTCATTATATTTTATTTTTCAGCTTTTTTATTTCTTTTCGCTTTTCTCATAATTGCAATAATGAAAGCTATAAAGATAATATATACTACGCCCAAGGCGATTAAGTAAGGTACATTAATACCTCTTTCATCAATAACTTGGTAAATCTCCAAAATTTCGCGATCAAGAACAATAGAATACGTATCTTCAGTAGCACGTACAATATCTGTTTCTAACATCGCCTGAAGCTCTTTACCTTCTCCTATCATCGCTTTCGGAATGTCAATGCGTTGTGTTTTACCCGAGTTATTAATAACTACAACCCACTTTTCAGTTTCAGAAGAACGCATAAAAGTTAGTAGTCCATTTTCATTTTTTATTAGTTTGAATTCTCCTCGACGTAAGGTTTCCGAACTATTTCTTAATATTTGGACATTTTTTATAAAATCAACTAATTCTTCTTCTGTTTTAAAATTATATAGTTGGTGTGATTCTGGACCAACTGGACCGTTCATTAAGATTTCTGTCCCATATTGCATAACTGGTAATCCAGGTAACAATAAAGTTGATGCCAATGCTAATTTCGCACGTGTAGGTGGGTGTGCTTCAACATCCATAACAAATCGATCTGTATTAATACTATCAATCATCACTTGTGTTGGTTTACCTTCACCTTTGATAAAAGGTTCTAGATTTTTTAATTGGTTGGATGAATCTTGGTCTACATTTTTATAAATCGAACGGTAGATTTCATTTGTATCGTTAAAATAGGTTGCATCAAAATCTGCATCACTCTCTTCGTCAGAAATAACGTAAATCGTGTCATCAATTTCTTTAATTTGTGCAATTATTTGATTAATAAAATCTGTTTGTGCGGTATCTAGATTTGTTAAACGTACACCATTTACATTATATGTAGTAACAAATTGTTCAACAGCATCAAGTAAAGCTTGTTGCACTTCTTCGTTAGATAAATTCCAACGAACTTGTCCATCTGTTCTCTCTAGAATCCACTCTGCTTTTGTTGGATCTTGAACCCATTCATGATTTTCACTTACATTTGATAATGGGAAATCAATCATTGTTTTTAATTTGTTATCTTTCAATTTATTAATTAATGATGTAAATTCTTCCTTTGTACCAAATTGCGGTTCAATTTCTTCATAACTTGTCACAAGGGACCCATCATACTTTTCAGTTGGGAAAATAGAACCCAATGATATAATTGTAAATCCCATTTTAACAAGCTGTGGCAGTTGTCGTTCAATTCCTACAAAATCTCCACCAGCAAACATTGTTGGATCTTGTGAATTCGAATTAAAATCATTCGAATTTGTTCCGTTAAAATAACGATCAACTAATAAATCATATATACTCTCGTCAGCTATTGTATAAGCTTCCTCTGCACTTGCAATAGGTGTAATTGCTATGGATATTGCAAGTACTACTGCAGTAATGGTACTAACCCATCTATTTAATTTCAAAAAATCCCTCTCCTGTCAATTGCGGCTAAGAAAATCCCAGCTATATATAGAATGGTGTTGATATGTAACACAATTACTAGAGTTCTAGGAAATTCCCTAAGCGTGTTACTTTATTAGATCATGAAAGAAACAAGTATGTGTACTTTCGTCTATTCACTATCAGTTATTAAGAGTAATTCACTCTAATACCCGTTAATCATTCCATCGTCATTTTACCAAACAAATTAGATTTACCGCTATTATTTCAATATAAAATGATGTCTAGTATAATCATTTACGACAAAATAGTGACAAATTATTCTTATATATGTATTTCTTATTGCCTGACCATATAAGATTTGGCGATAAAAAATTTTAAAGTAAACTTAAATGAACCTCACATTCTAAGTTAGGAGCACTTCATTTACTCGTAGTGTTTATTTCCTTATAGAATAAAAAGGGGTTATCTAGGAATTAACATCCTAGATAACCCTTGTACAATTAGAATAACTTCGTTCCCATTGGTAATTTGAAACCATAGAATAATGTTGCAAATAAGAAAATTGCAAATAAAATCCAAAACATCGTTGTTGGCTTACTTTTCGTTTTACGTACTAACACCATTTCCATCATACCAATTGTTAAAATACCTAATATAAACTTAATTCCGTATTCCATCCCCATTCCAGAGCCCATTGTTGTGTAAAACAATGCTCCACCAGTAATGATGGTTAAAATATAGAATAATCTTAGTATCATATGAATTGCTTTTGAATTTGACGCTAGTGCAGCAACTAAAAATAATACGATGGCAATCACCCATGTTGCAATGTGTAAATGTGTAGAGTCAGTTAAAAAACCCATTCGTTTCCCACCTTTTTTATCTTGTCAATCATATCCTACCAGACTAAAGGTTGGGATTCAAATATAATAGTTTTACAAATTATCTAGTTCACTCAACTTATTCAAAACGATTTACTAATGTTCCAATACCTTCGATTGAAATTTTCACTTCATCACCTGACTTTAAGAATGTTGGTGGTTTCATACCTTTTCCTACTCCAGCAGGTGTTCCTGTTAGGATAACATCCCCAGGTTCTAACGTAACGTATTGGGAAAGTATTGAAATTAATTCTTCAATAGTAAACATCATATCTTTCGTTGAACCGTTTTGGCGAACTTCACTATTCACTTTTGTCACTACAGTTAAGTTTTGTGGATTTGGAATTTCATCTTTTGTTACAAGGTATGGACCCATAGGGCATGTACCATCTAAAGATTTCCCTAAGAAAAATTGTTGATGACGTTGCTGAACGTCACGAGCAGTAACATCATTCGCAATCGTATAGCCAAATATGTAATCAATTGCCTGGTTTTTAGGAATAGCTTTTCCTTTTTTCCCAATAATAACTGCTAGTTCCCCTTCATAATCTAAAGAGTCTGTTTTATCCGCGTGAACTGGTAAAGTTTGTCCATCAGCAGCAATGGATGTAGCTGCCTTTGTAAAAACAACTAAATCTGTAGGAGCTGCATCTGCCCCCATTTCTTTTGCGTGATCATTATAATTTTTCCCGATACAAATAATATTTTTGGGTGTTCTTGGAACCGGTGATAACCATTCTATTGTTGAAAATGAGTACTTATATTGATCCTCTGAACCAGATTCTTTTGCAGCTTCAACTAGTTTCCTAATTTGCTCTACAAAATCAAAACCTTTTGCAATTCCTGCAATGATATCTGTTGGAAATGCTGGTAATACATTAAGCTCTTGTTGAATTTTTAGTACGTCCCATACTGCATCTTCTTTCTTTACTTTCGGCCCAAATTTCACTTCATCATTCAACTTAAAAGATAATATCTTCATAATCAAAAGCGCCCCTTATCATTTGATACCGCATGTATAATAGAAGGAAAATGTTATGAATCTCATAATAATTTGGAAGAATACCAATAACATTCTCTAACTATTCATGCTGCAAGTCATTTATTAAATGAACCATTCAACAGAATGATTTGATATCATCATACAATAATCTTTTTCAATTTGCCTACTTTTCTGACAATCTTTTTCTATATATTATTTTCTTTACTATAGATTCAACGGGTCCTTGCTTAAATTTTGCAAACCAAATTAGAGCAAAAATTACCTGAACTATAAAAATTACGATAGCGATTAACACACCCAATTTAACATTCATTTTTCCATAAAGACCAAATCCGAAGTCATAAAAAATGAATGAACATATTAGGGATTGCATTAGATAGATTGTTAGAGACATTCGTCCAGCTAATCCTATCGGATGGAGTATCTTTGAAACATTAGGTATGAGACAAACCGAAACAATTGCTCCCATGTATCCTAATGATAAAATCGGTCCTCCGAAATATACTTTTAAATGATCTAGTAAATAAGTACGTTCAAACATATAAGGAGTACTTTTTATAAATAATCCACCTAGCGTTCCAGCAATAGCAACTGCAATCCAGAATATCTTTTTATCTCTTGCTCTTTCGATTAAACGCCATTTGGCAATGGCTGCCCCAATTAATATATATGGTAATATCGTAAATAATGATGAAAGCCACATAGCTGGACTCATTTGGATCGTTAGATCATGTAATCTTTGAGTAAAGGCATCTCCCCAATTACCAATACCATATGAAGTAATCGCGTTATTTACCATTTTGATATTTACAGCCTGTACTTCCACTTCTTCATTTATAATTCCAACCATACTATATAAACCAATAATCATTAGATGCATGAAACCGTAAATAACTATTCCGAAACTAAGGAGCATTTTAGGACTAAAACGGATCAACATTAATAGGAAAAATCCACAAAATGCATACATGGCCAAAATATCGCCCCACCATATTAACAAGGCATGAATCATTCCCAAAATAAATAGAATAATTAACCGCTTAGAGGCAAAAGAATAAAAGGCATTGCCTATATGTTCAGCCTTCATATACTGCATAGCAATTCCATAGCCAAACAACATTGAAAATAAAGGATAAAAACTACTCTGTACATAAATCTCCAAAGTTTGATGCCAAATTATATCCATTGCTTCCGTAAACCAATTATGTAAATCAACATGAGGCAATGGTAAATAGAACGCAAAAATGTTCACAAGTAATATTCCCAATAAGCTAAAGCCTCTAATTATATCTAGTGAGTCAACACGTTCATTTAGTGTCGTTGGTTGTAATTCCACAACTCGACCCCTTTCTGAAACTCTACATTTCTTTATTAAAACGTATTATTTATCCTTTTTATATTAATGAATTTTAAAAATGAGAGGATGATGATTTCATGTAAAGTCAATCATCCTCACAAGTGTTACAACTATAGTTGAATTTCTTTTTGGGCATTATAAAGATAGATGATTTTTTCATCGACTGGTACTCCCAACACCACTTCTGCAGCTTCACTATAGATGCGCAGTTGGACACCATATCGGTCTGACATTTCTTTCGTTAATGCAGGTTCTTGTTCAAACTTAGGTAATATTTTATCTGTTTTGTAATCTAGTAAAACCCATTTATCATGTTCATCTAGAATTAAACAATCGATAATTCCTTGAACAATTTGTGGGTCTCCATCTTGATCTGTTCTACTCAAAGTGAACGGCAGTTCTCGAAACACTTCTTTAGAATGGGTAAATCTTTTACCAATAGGCGATTCGAAAAACTGTAATACTTTCTCTGGCTCAACAACTTTAGCTTCTTCATCTGTTAGTAGTTGTCGCTCCACTAAATTTTGTAGAAACTTTTCAATTTCTTCAATAGAAGTAAATCCTTGTTTCGGTACGTGTTGCATAACGGTATGCACTGCGGTACCAATTTCCGTACTAGAAAGAGCTTTTTGTTGAAGGAACATCGGCCTTTTCGCAACAGATTTAAAAGATCCTTGCTCTACAAATTCGATATCATCTTCCTCTTCAAGTCGTATTAGGTTTTCGATTCGTTTAATTTCAGTAACACTCGTTTTTGATTTCTTAGTAGTCGAATGTTCGAATGGATACTTCGTATTGAATCTTTTTACTATTTCTTTATAGATATCTTCATCCAAATTGTTGTTATTCGTATCTTCAATTTCCTGTTCACCATTTAATTGAACGGCGTTTTTGAAGGTATTATTCGAAATCGCCGATATTTTCCAAATAGATGGATGTTGAAGAGGTGTGTACGAATCTTCATTATAAGAAGAAAAACATTCATGTCTAGCAATTGCTGGGCCAATCCAGTCTAAATAATTTTTAGCACGTGCTCTTTTATACTCTGGAAGCATTGAATCTTCTATATCACTTACTTCACACCATGCTTTCCTCGTTTTTTCCCAATCTTTCACGGATCCAACTAAAATTAAACGCTCTTTTGCCCGAGTCATCGCAACATATAAAATACGCATTTCTTCAGCTTTCATCTCGAGAATTTTCTTTTCCTTCATCGCTAAAAAAGGCAGTGAGGTATACATGATTCGATTATCTGGGTCTATTGCTTTTACGGCAAAGCCATATTTTTGGTCAAATAAATAAGAATTAGAAAAATCCATTTGGTTGAAGGCTCGTCCAAGTCCAGCTACAAAAACGACTGGATATTCTAAACCTTTTGATGAGTGTATGGTTACTAAGCGTACAACATCATCCTTTTCTCCAATGGATTTCGCTACACCTAAATCATCGCCCCTAGATTTCATACGGTTGATAAAGCGTAAAAAGCGAAATAACCCTCTAAACGATGTCTTTTCGTACATTAATGCTCGGTCGTGTAAAGTTCGCAAATTTGCCTGACGCTGTTTTCCGTTCGTCATAGCGCCAACCATTTCGTAATAATTTGTATCGATATAAATTTTCCATATTAAATCAGATAAAGAACCACGTCTAGCCATATCTCTCCATGTCTCTAATTTCTGTAAAAAGAGTTGAAGTTTTTCAGCTGTGTTTGACGAAATACCAGAACGCTCTTCTTGAACGAACATTTTAACTGATTCATAAAACGGTACATTCTTTTTTGCTAATCGAATAAGTGCTAATTCATTTTCGGTTAGACCAATAAAAGGTGATCGTAAAACGGATGCAAGAGGGATGTCTTGATACGGATTATCTACTATTGTTAATACATTCAACATAACCATCACTTCTAAAGCTTCAAAATACCCCTTAGAAGAATCTGCATATAGAGGGATACCAGCTGCTTTAAACTCTTCTACTAAGTCATTGGACCAAGTCATGGAACGCATTAGTATCACAATATCACTATATCTCAAAGGACGAATTCTCTTTTTTGGATCCTTTTCTTTGGCATTATATACAGTAGCGCCACTTGCCATCATTTCTTGTATTCTTCTAATAATATATCGTGCTTCCTGCTGTGATTTTGCAATCTCCTCTTCGGTCATTGCATCGATTGTTTGAAACTCATCATCACTATCTTCTTCAGAATCTGCTTGATCATCCTCTTCATATAGAACTGCCAATTCAACAGGCGTGTCTAATTGATCGTATGGCGCACTTGGTTTTAGTAGTGCTTTTTCATCGTAGTCAATTTCCCCTACCGTTGTTCCCATGATTTGTTCGAAAACAAAGTTTGTTGCATGTAATACTTCTTTTCGACTACGGAAATTTGCATTCAAGTCAATCTTTAAACCTGATGCAACTGGTTCTTCTTCAAAGGTTAGATATTTATTTAAGAAGAGCATTGGTTCAGCAAGACGAAATCGGTATATTGACTGTTTGACGTCTCCAACCATGAATAAGTTTCCACTTGCTTCGTTACCTATTTTCACTAATTGTAAGATGGTTTCTTGAAGCATGTTTGTATCTTGATATTCATCTACTAACACTTCTTTAAATTTTTGTTGGAATTCTTTTGCAATATCTGAAGGTAGTAAAACGTCGTTCTCATTAACAGATAATATTTCTAGTGCATAATGTTCTAAATCGGAAAAATCTACGAGTCCGCGCTCTAGTTTTGCCGCTTTAAACTTACGACCATAATTTTCTGTGAGTTCTACTAACGTTTCAATCATTGGTGCCATTAAACGAATTTCATCTAACAATCTTGTTGGTGTTCTAGTAAAAAATTCTTCTTTTATTTTTAACACAACTTTTTTTGCTTGGTCACGTTTTTTCTTAGCCAGTTCTTTTAATTCGGGATCGCTATCTTGTTTCTTACGCGATAACGTTTCCCACTTTAATGAGTGGAAAAATTCATACAGTTCAATCCAAGTTCCATTTTCTAATCTTCTGAATGCTTCCTGGAGTAATACAAAATCAAGCTCAGCTGTTTCTGCATATGGCGCAGGTCCATCAGGTTTTAAAGCTAGTTGTCGTACTTCTTCTATATAAGCGTATGCTTCCTGTAAACTGAATTTAATTGCATCTTTAATATGTTGAATGTAAGGTAGCTCATCAATTGTCATATCCTCTTTTAAAAAGTACTGTTCGGATAAGGAACGTAACCATTGGTTTGGTTTTGGATGAACGAGCGATGTTTGATATAATTTATCAATTAATGTTTCAATCGCTTGATCATCACGATCAGATGTAAAACTATCTACTAAACGGTATATTGCGTTTACTTTTTCTTCGTCTTCATTGCCGTATGCTTCCTCTAACACTTCCGCTAACACATCATCTTTTAATAATGAGGATTCCCCCTCATTGGCAATTCTGAACCCTGGATCTATGTCTAGTAAGTAAGCATATTGACGTACAATGAATAAACAAAATGAGTGTAATGTTGAAATTTGAGCCTTATTTACCAAACTTAGTTGACGTCGTAAATGCTGATTATAAGGATCATTGGCAATTTCTTTTTCCAATGCTTCCGCCATACGATGTCGCATTTCAGCAGCGGATGCGTTTGTAAAGGTTACGACCAACAGTTCATCAACATCAATGGGATTGTCCTTATCAATCACTTTTTCAATCATACGATTGATTAATACCGCGGTTTTACCTGAACCAGCCGCAGCAGATACTAAAGTATCTTGACCAGTAGCCCAGATGGCTTTCCATTGTTCATCTGTCCATGTCACATCCGGACCTTTAGTTGGAATTGGTCGCATCTTTTTTCACCACCTCATTAATTTTCAAAACTACCTTGTCAGATTGTTCTACTTGTAACTGATGATAGTTTTGCGTAGCATCAGTTGAGTCAAACTGACATACTGCTTTAAACGAGCAGAAATCACAAGCTGTTTTATTCTTTAATTTATATGGACGAATTGAAGTATCGCCACTAATAATCCCATTACCCGCTTCTTGGTGTTTTTGTCGTACATATTTTTGGAGGTTTTGCATATCAAACGGTTGAACTACTCTAGAATTTCTTAGGTAAACTGAACCATCCTTTTTCATTTGAACAGGTATGATTTTGGATTTCCCACTAATCTCTAATTCTTCATCCATTAACATTAACGAATTTAAATCCTCTGCTAGTAAACCCTTCATTCTGAATTTTTTCAACCGTTCCATTTCCAGGGTTGTATCATCCAATTCTTCTTCGATTTTAAGGAGTGGATTGTGTACATGAACATACAAAACTCCAGCTGGTTCTGCTTTACCTTTAATCCAATGGCTAGCATTCTCCACCGCAACATTTAAATAAGTCAGTAATTGAAGAGATAAACCATGATACACTTCGTTTAAATCTAAATCGCGACTTGAAGATTTATAGTCAACAACACGTAAATATGCTTTATCATCGATTTCCACACTATCAATACGGTCTATTCGTCCGCGTATTTTCATTTTCCTACCATTATTTAGGTCGATTTCAAGTGGTGGTAATGACTCTCTACCTGAACCAAAGGAAGCTTCAATGGCAATTGGTTTAAAGTGTGATGATTTTGCCTGATGGGACAGAGCAATCATTGTTCTTTCAACAATGCGAATCAATTTATGTTGAATATAGCGATAACGTGCACTACTTAATAGAATTTGATGAGAGAATACTGGCACAATGTGTTCTACCGCTTGTCTAGCTAAGTGAGCACATTGTTCACGTGTTAATTTATTCCAAAGAATATTCCGTTGTTTTGTTTCAATCGAAATCCATTTTAATGCTTCGTGGAATAAATCACCTATTGCGAAGGTTTCTAATTTATATTCCACACGTTCTTCTAGTCCTAATCCGTAAGTGGAAAAGTGAGAGAACGGACATCCGAAAAACTTCTCTACACGGGAAACACTTGAATTTAGGTCTGTACCATATAGTTCATCTGTAATATCCTGAGTGAGCTTTTCTGCTTTATTTTCCTTTTCTAATGGTCGCATAACGTTCTCTAATGTCGATTTCCAGCGTAAGTCTTGCTCATAAAATCGTTTTAAAGCAATCCACTCAGGTGACAATTCTTGTGAATATTGAGATTGTCTTAACTGCATCATTAAAAATGCAACAGCTGTACGAGGATGCCTGATATAAGAAAGCACATTCCCTTGGTCTAATTCTTCAATCGGATCTATTAGAATTCGTTTATGTGGTAGTGTTTTGTTGCCATTTACTTCAAACAATTTGTGTAAACGATTGATATATAGGGATGGCAAAAGTGATTTACTTTCTTCATCTGAGCTTGCATATGTGACATAAAGACGTTCAGTTGGTGATGAAAAGGCACGATAAATTAGAAAGGCCTCTTGTAATAGTCGATGCTTAGAAGTTGGGGAAAGCTCCTTATCAACTGCAGCAAACCAACCGCGCTCTGCATCAGTAATTAAGCCCTCGTAGTCCATTCGCATTGGATAGACGCCATCATTTACACCAATGACAAATACGACTTTCATATTCCCAAAGCGTGAATATTCGACGGTTGCAACTGTCACTTCATCAACTGCAGGAGGAATACCAGAAAATTGAAGTGTATCGTAACCTTCATCTAAAATTTTGGCTGCTTCTTCAACTGTCATTTTTTGATCACCAAACATAATGACGAATTGATCAAGTACATTTACCCATCTATTCCATGCTTGATCATGCTCACTCGCTGCATCTAATTCATGATTTTCTAGTTCAGCATTCTTTAATACTTGCAGCTTTTCATACACTTGTAGGTCTTCTATGCATTGATATAATGCAACAGCAATCTCTCTACCCGTTTCAGCTTTTTTCAAATCATTCTGTAACTTCTCCAGTGGATTGCGAATAATTTGTTTCATCTCATCAATCATTTGTTGGATTGCAACTTCCTCATCTGTTTGACGATTCGTTAAAAACTCTAGTCCTCGATACTTTTTGTAAAGCCATCTAGATTCTTCAAACCATCTGTATCCGTAAATACCTTGAGCAATGACAAAGTTTTCAAAACGGTCCGCTTTTTCACGCATCTCACTTACATTACTTCTTAATGGGAATAATAAATCCGTTTTTACACTTCTAAAAACTGGTTCATATTGCCACTTAGATGTGACTACTTCCAAAATTGATCGGCTAAACTCAATTAATGGATGATGTAACATCGCTTTTTTCTCGTTCGTAAATACAGGTATATCGTATTGAGCGAATGTAGTTAAGATAAGTGGATCATAAATATCTGCTTGACGATACATAATCCCTATATCTTGATAACGGATATTTTCTTCCTTAACCAATCGACATATTTCCCGGGCAATCGCATGAACCTCTGCACGTCGGTTTGCACCTTCTAAAATTTGAACATTTCCTTCTGCTAATCTTGAATTCCAAATAGGTTCATGAAAGTTAGCTTCTACGTGTTTTAAATCTAGATTATTAAATCGATAGGTACCAAATAAATGTTCGCGTGGTTCAACTTCTACTTTTAAATCGTTCGCTTCTTCCATTAATTTATTGTACATAACAGCACCACGATAAAATAAAGCTTGTTCATCATCTTTGTCGTGTTCATCTTCTAATGGAAGTACAACCGTTACACGTTCAGCGTATGTTAGTAACTGCTTTACAATTTCAAATTCACGAAGAGTAAATTGTGTAAATCCATCGATGTAAATATGTGCTTGTTTTAACTTTTCAGAGTTTTTAATTTGCTCTAATAACACTGGATAATAAGCTTCCCCATCTACATAAGTATCTCCTAGTTCACTCTCTAACTCTTGCAAAATAATTAATAAGTCTTTTGATTTAGATATTAATGTATGTGGAGCTTGTTTCGTTTCTAAATCTTGAATGACATCATGTAATGTATCACTTTGTATATTGTACTGACTAAATTCTTTTATAAGTTGCTCTACTTCTTCAGTAAATCCTCGTTTATCTGCAGCTTGACGGAAGAGTGAAAAACGATCTTGGTTTTCCATCAATAATCGGCGTATTAACATTCGGTAACCGATTTTGTCAATTTTATCGCGTGCGATTCCCCCTGTTTCTTGCAACACATACCAGGCAAGTCGTTTAAATGTCATAACTTGAGCACGCATGATTCCTCGTATATCATAATTATTCGTTAACTCATACTCCGTAGAAAAGGACATTTGGTCAGGAACTATAATATATATGGGTGCACCTAACGGATTTGACTTTAGTTCCTTCATAATTTCTTTATGAATTAAACTAGATTTCCCAGCACCAGCTCGTCCACTAATAACTCTTAATGACATTTCCTTTCCCCCTTAAAATTGAGATTCTATATATTTAACTTGCATTGACATTCAATTATATTGATACCTTACTATTTTAGCTTAAATTCAGCATAATTCCTTAGGAAAAGAAATGCAAAAAAGCGATTTACATAACAATTAATTGTAAACCGCTTGATGTATAGAAACAAATATTTATTTCGATTTGTTTTGATGAGTTACTTCTTTTAAATCTTTCTCTACACGTTTATTTATTCGTTTCTCTACCGTTTTGCTAAGCACCCATAATATTATCACTGCAATCGCAACAAAAATTAATTTAACTGGATTTCTAAAATAGGAACCTATATCATAACCAAGCACACTTATACTTAAAATCATCACAAACTTACCAGCTAATAAGACAAATAAATAATACTTTTTCTTAATGTGTGAGAGACCTGCAACAATATTTACAAGTACGGAAGGGGTAAATGGAAAACAGAGTAAAATAAATAACGGGCTAAGACCTCTCATATCCACCCATTTTATTAATTTCTGAACGTTTTCTCTTTCAATAAATCTTTTTAATTTAGGGTGTCTTCCGAATTTCCGAACGATTAAAAATACAACATAAGAACCTAGTACAGTCCCTACCCATGAAAGGATGAAACCAATCCATAATCCGTAGGAACTAACATTTGCTACAATAATGACAACAAGGGGTAAAAACGGTAACAACGCTTCTAGAAATGGTAGCAATATCCCAATAAGCGGTCCAAGTGTACGATAATGTGTAGCCAATGATTGAATATTCTCTTCTGTAAACCACTCGTTCACAAGTACCACCTCAATCTACAATGATGTTTTTCATGACTGTTAGTATTCAAATGAATATGATGGATTCATAAATAGTACAATTTCAACTTAATATTAGAGAGGATTAAACCATTCTTTTGTTTTAATATGTTTTCCAGACTATTGCTTACTCCAACTTCACTATGTATACTATATTAACCATTTTAAATTTCCTAAATGTCATTTTATTAAACAAACTAATGTAAAATCAACTGGGCATTTCAGTTCCAATTACTAGCTTGTTTTTGACATAAACTTACTTGAATAAAAATACATAAATATGTACTACCCAATTCCTACATGTTAAAATGACAATTGGTTTTATAGGTTATCTTTGGCATAATTGATTATAATATATTCCAACATTTTTTTAAAAAATAAACTCCCATTTTTCCGAAAAAGGAGATGATTAAATTGGTAACTCAAACTGGTTTGAAACAATCAGTTACAACTGACTCATTCTCACAGGGGATAAAGGATTGTATCCCGACGTTACTCGGTTACATAAGTATTGGACTTGCTTTTGGTGTGATTGCCATCACCTCTAACATATCAATATTAGAAATTTTTTTATTATCGGTTTTTGTATATGCCGGATCAGCACAATTCATCTTTTGTGGATTATATGTAGCAGGTGCCCCTGTTTCAATCATTATTATTACGACATTCATCGTGAATTTACGTCATTTTTTAATGTCATTAACAGTTGCACCACACCTAACAAGATATTCGTCCCTACGAAATATTGGATTTGGCACACTATTAACTGATGAAACTTTTGGTGTAGCTGTTACTAAGTTAATAAAGGAAAATCATCTTGGCGGAAGATGGATGGATGGATTAAATCTTACAGCTTATTTAACTTGGATTGCATCATGTACAATTGGCGGTATCCTTGGAAAGTGGATTCCGAATGCAGAAAATTGGGGCCTTGATTTTGCCTTAGTTGCAATGTTTGTTGCTTTACTCGTTTTGAACCTAGTCGATGTTGGAAAATCAAAGTTAATTCATTACTTGAAACTCATTGGTTGTGTTGCAATCAGTATGTACATTCTTTCTTACTTTCTCCCTGGACACTTAGCAGTACTTATTTCAACTGTTATTGTTGCAACGATTGGAGTGTTGACTGAAAAATGACAACTACTCTAGCGATGTTTCTCATAATATTAGGCTGTGCTGTCGTTACTTGGTTGCCAAGGGTGATTCCCTTCATGCTCGTTCGAAGTGTTCAATTACCCGATATTGTACTTAGATGGTTAACTTATATTCCTATATGTATTTTAAGCGCGCTTGTCATTGAGTCACTAATTAATGCTGAGGGAAACATAGTTACATTGGATTGGTTAAATGTATTAGCATTTATCCCGACAGTACTTGTTGCGATTTTAACGAAAAGTTTGTCTCAAACAGTTATTGCTGGTGTACTCACGATGGCTATATTAAGGTACTTTTTTTAACTTAGTACCCTTCTTTTTCTACTATGGTATTCACTGTAAGATGGATTGCGACAAA
>JAPSJC010000153.1 GCA_031178355.1 Ureibacillus sp. | reverse complement strand
CCCGAAATGATAACTGGTCCATTTGATCCTGAAAATGGAACGTATTTCAATCTTCCGGCCGTGATTATTGTGCTAGCAATTGCCTTTTTATTGACACTTGGAATTCAAGAGTCAACAAAAATCAATCGAATAATGGTATTTGTAAAAGTTGGCGTTATCCTTCTTTTTATCTTAGTAGGTATGTTTTATGTAAAACCAGAGAATTGGCAACCATTCATGCCTTTTGGAATTGATGGAGTCTTAAGTGGGGCAGCCTTAGTATTTTTCGCATTTCTTGGTTTTGACGCTGTGTCTTCAGCTGCCGAAGAAGTGAAAAATCCACAACGGAATATGCCGATTGGTATTATTGGCTCTTTGCTGGTTTGTACACTTCTCTATGTTGCAGTATCTCTAGTGCTAACAGGAATTGTACCTTATACTCAATTAAACGTAACAGATTCTGTAAGTTATGCTCTGCAAATGGTCAACCAAGACTGGATATCCGGTATTATATCTTTAGGTGCCGTTTTGGGAATGATGACTGTAATCCTTGTTATGATATTTGGTGGGACAAGATTACTGTATGCATTTGGCCGAGATGGTTTGTTACCTAAAGTGATGCATGAAGTAAATCCAAAAAATCAAACTCCAGTAAAAAATACATGGATATTTGCAATCCTAATAGCATTTTGTGCAGGCTTTATTCCATTAGGAACATTAGCTGAGCTTGTTAATATGGGAACATTAATTGCGTTTATTATTGTTTCTATGGGGGTAATCTCTTTAAGGAAGAATAAAAACATGCCGACTGGTGGTTTTAAGGTTCCATTTTACCCGATACTTCCGATTCTATCTTTTGTAGCATGTATATTCTTAATTTTACAATTAGCGATTAGTACATGGGTTGCTTGTGGTATTTGGTTCATAGTTGGCCTTGTGATTTACTTCGTTTATGGAAGAAGCCACAGTACAATGAATTAAACCGTTTAGAAGCTTACATTGGTTATATGCCAATGTAAGCTTTTTTATATGCATTTTAATAAAAATACAAACCTTTTTAAGGACGTCCTTCAAATTGTTGTATATAGTAGTTATAGGTGATGATATGAATGCAAAAATGTATAGGAACGACGAGAATCTCGTCGCGGGAATAACGTTAAAAAATACATCGGAATTAGAACTAAATAATATGGCGCTTCACGTTTGCGACAATGAACAGAACATCCTTCAAAATAGGGCAAAGCTAGCCAACCTACTACAATGTAATGTTGAAGATTTCGTTTGTGCAAACCAAACGCATAGTGCTAATTTTCATAAAGTAACCATAGAAGAAAAAGGCCTTGGAGCTACAGAGCTAACAACTGCTATTCATAATACAGATGCACTTTATACTTATGAACCAAACATCCTCTTATGTACTTTTACAGCAGACTGTGTTCCTGTAATTTTTCATCATGAAGAAAGAGGGGTCATCGGTGTCATTCATTCAGGCTGGCAAGGTACGGTTAAAGAAATTACGGTTAAAGTTTTCAATCAATTAGTGAATGAAGAAGGCTGTAATCCAAAAGGCTTTAAAGTATTATTAGGTCCAGCATTAAGTCAGGAAAAGTTCGAAGTGGACGAAGATGTTTATGTTCAATTTAAAGATTTAGGTTATGCCGATGACTACATGTATTTCAACGAGGACACTCATAAGTTCCACATCGATAATCAAAAAACAGTCAAAAGACAATGTGAACTAGTAGGGATACCAGTTGAAAATATTACAATCGACTCGACCTGTACTTTTTTAAGTGACAAAGGTTTTTCTTACCGTCAAGATAAGAAAAGCGGTAGACATTTAAGTTTTATTATGAAAAAATAACAAACCCACATCAAGGGGATTAGCCTTGATGTGGGTTTTGATTTTTAACACTTTTCAACCTGTACACCTTTGTTGGTAAGCAAATTTATGTAAAACGGATCGTTCCCAATTGCATAAACTCGATCACAAAACGTTGTAATTTCATTCATATCATGAGAAGTATATAAAATCATCTTCCCTTGTTCCTTAGCTAATTTTACCAAATATTTACCAATTTCATTTTTAGACTTCATATCAATCCCAACAGTTGGCTCATCGAGTAAGAGTAACATCGGATCGTGCAACAAACTTATAGCCATATTTAGCTTTCGTTTCATACCACCTGATAATGAACTTACACTTTCCTTCCACTGATCTAGTTGCATATCTATACATAGCTGTCGGCATTCTTCTTTCGTTCTCCTTTTCCAGGACAGCTTTTCAAAGAACAGTATATTTTGTTCCACTGTAAATTCTTCCCACAGCGATAGTTCTTGTGGTACATAACCAATGATTTTTCGTATATCTTCCATTTTTTTACCGTAAACAAAATCGCCCAATTGGATGAAACCATTTGAGGCTTTTGTTATAGTGGCTAAAATATTTAACAAAGTGGATTTCCCTGCACCATTTTCGCCAACTAATCCAACGACTTCTCCTCTACTTATTTGAAAGGAAACTTGGTTTAAGATTTTTTTATTCCCATAGCTTTTTTCTAAATCTACAACTCTAAGCATGTGACTTGTCTCCTTTCAAATACCATATAGTAAATAAACCTAATAGTATAAGTAACCAACCATATGGTATTTCTTCTCGTAATAAACCGGTCATTGGACTTAAATTCTCTACCCAACTCCATTGTTTTGTTAGCCCTTCAATTGGAATGATTACTCCACCTAGAAGTGTAAGTATTAATGTAAAACCAATTGAACTCACATAATATAACAACGGTTTCTTAAATAAAATTGCCCATAAAAATGCAAGTAAACTAACAACTACTTTATAGAACAAGAGTGAAATCCATAATGCGCTTGGTATTGGCTGTTGTAATAACTCACTTAGGATCATTAAGGATAGCCCGTCCATAATAATCATGATAACCGTAAAGAAAATGAAGCTAAAACTAGCAAACTTTTTAAAGTGATTAGTTGTAAATAACCATCTAATTTGTAACTCCGGACGCTTTTCTTTTACTACCCAATCAAAAAGGAAGAAGGTCGAGAACATGCTAAAGATTGCCCATAAACCCCAAGTACTAATGATAGGTAAGACAGGATCTTCCTTAATTTCTAGACCTTGATTTTGATTTTGATACGTAAAATTAGTTTGCAATAGCTGTTGAGATTCTTGTTTTTCTATGCTAGCTTGCACAATTTCTTCCCAGTTCCATTGTTCATCCATTCCGTACTCTTTAAAAAGGTCCAGCACTTCATATGCAGCTTTTGAGCGTGACACATCCTCTTGCACAAAAGAGGTAATAAGCTCTTTCACTGCAAAATAAGCATAAGAACGATTAGAGGAATAGGCATCTACTAATTGATTTCTCTTCCCATCCATCATCATTTCTTCATAGTGGTCATCAATAACAAATACACTATCCAATTTATGTTTTTCTAATTCGTTAATCGCCTC
>JAPSJC010000152.1 GCA_031178355.1 Ureibacillus sp. | reverse complement strand
GTACATGAAGCGACATTTGACCATTCAACCTCCCAACACGCTTCTATATATGGTCATTCTACGAATGTAGAGGCAGCGAAGATTGCGAAAGAAGCATCAGCAAATTATATAATTTTGAACCATTTAAGTGCTCGATTTTTACCTTCCGATATAAATAAATTATTATCGGAAGCAAAAGAGATCTTTCAAGATATATTTATTGCAAATGATTTTGATCATTTTCTATATAAAAATAATCTATTATCAAAAGAAAATGAGTAAAACACGCCTTCTATGATCTGACCCAAGAAAGTTAGAAACTAATCTAATTTTCACGGGGCAGTTCACTATAGGTGTGTTTTTTTATATCTAAATATAGAAAAAAATATAGTTTACGAGTAAATTTATTGTAGAATAGAGAAAAGGGGTGTTAATTTTGAAAGAAACAAAAATAAGTCCATCAGTATTACGATTGCTCGTAATCTTTCCAAATATGTTAAGCTACGCGTTACTAATTGGTGTTATTGTGTATATATTTACGAATTTTAACGGATTAAGGTCTGCTGATGCGTTAGATTTCTGGATAATTCTTGCAGCAATACTTGCACCAGTGACAATTTATACTACTTATACAATCGTTAAAAAGATGAAAGCTGGTACGTTATAAATAACCAAACGCATACTGCTAATAGATTAGCAAACGCGTTTAGTTTTTTTATATAATAATTTTCGCATCATTTCGACAGCTCGAAGTAGCAAAATTCGTCATTTCCTAGGAAATATGAGGATAAAAGATATTATTTATTCAATAGTTTTTGGAGTGTGAAGCTTTTCATTTAAATTCTATTAGTGGTTATTCACTCTTTGCAAGTTCTCTAGATTTTGCTTCTGCACTCTTAATAGATTCATAAATGGCATTATTGAAATGATTGTCCTCTAAAGCACGAATTCCAGCTTCAGTAGTGCCACCAGGACTGGTTACTTTACGTCGTAGTTCATCTGGTTCTTCTTTTACTTTTTGCAACATAGCAGCAGATCCTGCTATCGTCTGTACCATTAATTTCCGAACTGTTTCCTTTTCTAAGCCATACTCAGTACCAATTTTCTCCCACGCCTCTAATAAATAATATAAATAGGCTGGGCCACTTCCAGAAAGTGCCGTAACTACATGTAATTTATCTTCATCAACTTCAATGACAATTCCTATTGCATCTAACATTTGATTAAGGCGTTTTTTGTGTTCATCGTTAATCGCATTGTTAAATGCAACTGCACTTGCTGACATACCTATAGTTGCTGATGTATTTGGCATTACACGTGCTATTGGTCTTTCTCCTAATAAAGTTTGAACAGTTTCCATAGAAATGCCTGCCATTACAGTTAGTACTGGTGTACTTTGAGAAATATATGGTGAAATCGTCTCCATAGCAGCTTTACCATCTTTTGGTTTGACTGCGATGACAATAAGGTCAGCATCAGATAATCCTTCTTTATTTTGTAAAACACGAACCCCATATTTTAAACTTAAATAATCAAGTCTCTCCGAACTGGAACGATTCGTTACGTAAATATGGTTTGAGTCTACAACTTTTTGTTCAATCCATCCTTGAATTAACGCTTCTGCCATTGCACCTGCACCAACAAATATCACTTTTTTCATGTAGAATCCCTCCATATGTAATAGATTTTGCTTAAATAAAAAAAATGCGTTTCTCATCCTAAATAAGGACGAAAAACGCATGATTGTTTCCGCGGTACCACCTTAGTTTGCCAAATAAATCTGGCACAACTTAATTCCTTTTATCGCAAAGGCTACGGTCATGTTGTCATGACTACTCAGAAGTAGGTTCAATGAATCGAGTGGGTTATGCTAATCACACCATATATAGCACTCTCTTAAACCATCAAATCATTTACTTAGCTTCATCATTGTATTAAATATTCGAATTATCCAAAATTATATGCATTTGCTGTTAATATGTCAACTCTATAATAGACGAAAGAGAAGAAAAGCAGTAAAATATGTGAATATTGATTCATTTTCTAGTATAATATCGTTCAATAATAAGGGGGTTTCGCATGGACATACATAAAATTGTAATACCAACACCATATGTAATTGGTGATGTAAATGCATTTTTAGTAAAAGGGGAAGCTTTATCATTGTTTGATGCTGGTCCTAAAACCGGTGAAGCATACGAAGCACTAAAATGGGGAATCAAAGCTGCAGGCTATGACATGAGTGATATTGAACAAGTTGTCTTAACACATCATCACCCAGATCACGCGGGGTGGGTAGATGCATTTCCAAATGTAAATATACTAGGGCATGAATATGTTGATCATTGGATGAGAAAAACACCTGAATTTATTAATTATCGCGATGAATTCTACCGTCATCATTTAAAACTTCAAGCGGTTCCAGAAATATATATAGATAGAATGGTCCAAGCGCGCGATGAAATTGAACTATTTGGAACAATTCCTTTAACCCATTATATCGAAGATGGCGTAGAAGTACCTGGTCATCCAGGTTTTAAAGCAATCTATACACCAGGACATGCACAAAGTCATCTTATTTTCCATGATAAGAAAACAAACACGGTAATTGGTGGAGATATACTTTTACAAAACGTTGCATCTAATCCGCTAGTTGAACCACCTGTTAATCTATCATTTGAACGAACAAAATCACTGATTCAGTATCAAAATTCACAATTAATACTTAAAGATCTTCATGTGAATATGGTATATACAGGGCATGGTGATAATATTACGAATGCATCTGAGTTAATAACAATGAGACTTGAAAGAGACCACATGCGAGCTAAACACGTTTATCAACTTTTAGATAGCCCAAAAACAGTGTTTGAAATAGCACAACTACTCTATCCAGCTATATTTAAAAGTCAACTTGGTCTTACATTGTCAAAAGCGATCGGCTATTTGGATCTCCTTGAAAGAGAAGGCTTAGTGATGGCTGAACAAGTTGAAGAAGTATATATTTATTCGCGTGCCTAACACATAAAAGACCTCAGTTGAAAAATAGAAAATACTTTAGGTAAAGTTTTTAAGGCTTCTTTTTGTATAAGCCAATCAACATTAGCAGTTTTTTTAATAACTAAGGATGATTTATTCAGATTGATAAATTTGAAATAATGAGAGGGTATAGAGTTTCTATACCCTTTTTAATATAATCCCATACATTTTAAATTATAAATAAAAGTTTGGTTAATTAAGAAAGGAACATACGATATGAACAATGGTAAAGTGATCTTCATTACAGGTGCAACCAGTGGAATTGGCCGAATAATAACAGAAAAGTGTGTCAAACAAGGTCATACAGTTTATGCAACCGGAAGAAATGAACCTTCATTAGAAATGTTAAGTAAATTAGGTGCTATAGTATTTAAAGCAGATTTAACTAAAAAAGAAGATATAGAATATGTTTGCAGTAAATTACCTCCATTAGATGTAGCAATTATGAATGCAGGTTTAGGAATTTTTGA
>JAPSJC010000151.1 GCA_031178355.1 Ureibacillus sp. | reverse complement strand
TCTCGTAACGAAGGAATATGCGCAACGACAGGAGTGGGAACGTTAAAACATTTCAATCAAGTGCATATAAGCCATATGTACGATGAGCATGCCATTATTTATAACGAAAAATTTAGAAACGAAATATCAATCGGGGATAAAGTTGAAATTATTCCAAACCATATTTGTCCAGTTAGCAACCTTTACGACGTTGCCTATCTAGTTTCCGGCGATGAGGTAGTTGAAGAACTTCCAATATTAGCGAGAGGAAAACTTCAGTAATAATTGCAAAATAAAAGGAATCAGAAGCCATTTTCTGATTCCTTTATTAAATTACGCTATTAACCTAAGTCACATTACTAGTACGAAAATAATAAATTCTTATTCTGTTCTAATTTTGATTCCATACGACAAGCTTCATTTCAGTCATTTCGTTGACAGCATATTTTAAACCTTCTTTACCAGTACCACTTTCTTTGACACCACCATATGGCATTTGATCAACACGGTAAGTAGGAATATCGTTAATCATAACACCACCTACTTCAAGTTCCTTCGAAGCTTTAAATGCAGTTCGAATATCGTTTGTAAAGATTCCTGCTTGTAATCCATAGTTTGAATTGTTAATTTCAGCAATCCCTTCTTCTATAGTAGAGATTCGATTAACGATTACAATAGGTGCAAATACTTCTTGGCAACTTACCTTTGAGTCAGCTGAAACATTCGTTAATATGGTTGGCAAGAACACGTTTCCTTCTACTTTACCACCAGCAACAACATGAGCTCCATTTTCTACAGCTTCATCTATCCAGTCGATTACACGATGTTGCTCACGTTCATGAATCATTGCTGAAATATCAGTATTTATATCAAGTGGATTTCCAATTACTAATTGTTTGGTCGCTGCCATGAACTTCTCTAAAAATTCATCATAAACTTCTTCCATTACATATGTTCTTTGTAAAGAAATACATACCTGTCCTTGATTTGAAAATGCACCAATAACACATTTAGGAACGATATCATCTAAATTTACATTTTTATCAATAATGAGACCAGCGTTTGACCCTAATTCTAAAGCGACTTTCTTTAAGCCAGCTTTATGTTGAATTGAGATTCCAACTGCAGGGCTACCTGTAAAAGTGATCATATTAACTTTATTACTTTCTACTAAAGTATCACCAACTACTCCTCCGCTCCCTGTTACCACATTAAATGCACCTTTTGGTAAATCTGTTTGATCTATCAATTCTGCTAAGAACAATGCTGATAAAGGTGTTTGTGATGCAGGTTTTAACACAATCGTGTTCCCCGCTGCAATAGCTGGCCCTACTTTATGGGCAACCAAATTTTGTGGGAAATTAAATGGCGTAATAGCTCCAATTACACCAATTGGTTGCAAGATTGTGTAGCCGAACCGATTTGCTCCATTTTTTGCAGCATCCATAGGAATCATTTCCCCAGTTAATCGTTTCGCTTCCTCCGATGCAAATTTATACGTTTCAATAGTGCGATCTACCTCTGCTAATGCAAATTTAAGTGGTTTTGAAGCTTCTAAGGAGATAATTTCTGCAGCTTCTTGGCGGTTATCAATGAATAGTTTTGTGATTTGTTCTAAGATTTGTGCTCTTTCATAAGCTGTTAACTTTGCCATACTTTCTCTCGCTTCAAAAGCAACATCAATAACTTTTTCTACTTCATCACGTGATAACTGGGGAATAGAAGCAATGACTTCATTTGAGAATGGAGAGCTTAACTCCGCTTGCTTTTCGGAAGTTTGCCATTCACCAGCCACGTAGTACTTTTTTTGGTTAGCAGTTTTTCCCATAATATACATCCCCTTAATTTAAATTAGAAATAGATAACCTACAATAGATTTGATATGGATAATAGCATTTTACTAATTCTTGTACAAATTGTTCGATTTCCGGGGAAGAAATTGTTTTTGAAATTTCTTTAGCTCTTCTGACACAACATGTATGTAAGTTAATTGTACGTTAATATTTTGAAGGGTTGCATCTTTATCGTAAATATAGGCGTACACCATTGCCTGAGCCAATGTACAGGAACAGAATCCTCTTCCATTCCTGACAGGTCTCAAGAAGTAGACTTAATTTCATCAATGACTATGTCATCATATCGACCTTAAATGACATAATTCATCTCTTCATATTTTATTTCCGTTTAACAAGTCTTAAGCAAAAACTCAGTTTGGTAATATTAATTTTTCCTTTCCAGTTGATGCTTCTCCTTTAGGGTAAGTACACCAATAAGGCCGATAAAAGAAAAGACGACTGGTATGATAAAACCATACGAATAACCCTCAGTAATATTTCCTGTGCTTAACTGAAAGTGATCTAATATCTTGCCGAATATACTAGGGAGCAATATAGCGCTCAAAAATCCACCTGTATTAGCAAAACCGGATACAATTCCAGACTCTTGCACTGGGAAAGTTTGACGGACAGCAGCAAAAGTTAAGGCATTTGCCCCGTAGGCAAGACCTATCATAAAGAACAGAATGAGTAATAAGAAAAACGGTGGGCTTCCACTAAATAATAAGAATGTTGACCACATGCATATTAAGATAAGATGTACGACAATATATGGCCGCTTAATCATCCCTAACCTACTTGCAATCCAACCAGCTAATGGAGCACCAATCAACGCCGCAATTAACCCAAGCATGATAAGTTGACTTGCAGCAGAACGGGACATTCCATACATATTCATTGCGTAAGGAACTCCCCATGAACTAATGAATCCAACAAACGTCCCTACAATCCCAAAGTGACATAAAAATAATGCCCAAGCTTGCCGTTTAGAAAAAATTCTTTTTAATAAAGCCCATGTTTTTTCACGTGGAATATCCTTTTCTTGTTTTACTGTCGGTGGTTCTAGTCTAGTTGACAGGACAAAAAAGAGAAGTATTCCACAGAGACAAAGTGCTACACCTGATAGGAAAAATGCCGTTCTCCATCCAACTTGGTCAATTAATAAGGAAAAAGGAACAGATGCTAAAAGGTACCCAAGGCTTCCTGTCATTGCGGCAATTCCTATTAACCTTGTAAATTCCTTTGCTGTAAACCAGTGACTTAAGATGAGTACCATATTAACCCAAATTGTTGCGTCTCCTGTCCCTGATAAGACTCTAGCAAAAAACAAAACAAATTCATGAGTACTAACGCTATAAATGATTGTTCCAACACCTGTTAAGATGGAACCAATAATTAAAAAAAAATTTGGACCAAAACGATCCGCCATCATCCCCATTGGAATTTGCAATCCAGTGTACACAAAAAATTGGATACTTGTTAGTAATCCAATTGTTGTTGCAGTTACATTAAAATCCAACATCATCTGTTCAGTAATTAAACCCGGAGCCGTTCGTTGGCTTGACATTAATAAATACGTAAACAACACCAATGCAAAAACGACCCAACGATACCGGTTATTTTGTTTATCCAATGGTATCTACTCCTACTAACCATTTTCCCTTATATATATGTTTTCAAGTAAAGATTGGGACCATTGTTAATCTTATATTTT
>JAPSJC010000150.1 GCA_031178355.1 Ureibacillus sp. | reverse complement strand
TTTTTATTTCGATTAAGGGTTTTCCAAAAAAGCCCTGTGCCATTCTTTTGAGCACCGTAATTTCGTGCATGATCCCCGTTTTGCGGATGTTCTACTTTGATCACTTCTGCACCATAATCTGCTAAGAATGTACTAGCCCAAGGTGCAGCTAACATTGTAGATATATCTAGAATCTTTAATCCTTCTAACGGCAACATAGTATCAAACTTCCTTTAATTGGGATTCGTAATGCAATCTAGCTGCTTGTTTCTTTTCCTCATATAACGTGTACTTTTCAAATAGTGATAGAATTTTTTTTGCTTTTTCATAATGTGGGATGTCAATCATTTTTCCATTGAAATTTATTGCCGCTAGTCCTTCTTGGACAGCCTTTTCAAAGGATTCAATTATTTGTTGCGCTTCAGTTATTTCATCATTGTTTGGCATAAAAGCATTATTTAAAATTTCCACATTTGATGGATGAACACAACTGTTACCAGCAAAGCCGTGTTCGTAAGCCAAGCGCGCGCTTTCTGCAATCTCCTTTAAATCTGTATAGTTTGCTATACTCGACATCAAACCCATTGGCACTATGTTATAAGCACGTGCCGCAATACAAATTTGCATACGTATATTTTTGAGTGCCTCTGCAGTAGAACTATTGATTTTCATTTGGATATCTTCTACAAAATCTTCAGCACCCAGTGATACAGATTGAATACGGTTACTACTCTGCAAAATTGAAGATAGGTTCATATAGCCCTTTGCTGTTTCAATTAAAGTCGCTAATAGGATCGAATTACGTTTAAGCCCATTCTGTACTTCAAGGTTTGTAAGAAAGGCATCGATTTTTTTGATCTGTTCTGCGGATTCTACTTTAGGTACATAGATTCCAGTTAATAGGGGAGAGACAGATGCTTGTATATCATCCCATAAAAGTTCCTCCGTGTTATTTACGCGTACATATACTGCACTACCGCCCATAGAGGCAATTTCAATCCCATTTGCTAGATAAGAACGGGCTTCGATCTTGCGATTATACGGTATACTATCCTCTAAATCTAGTACGATAATATCCGCATTACGTAGTGGTGCTTTCTGAACAAATTTTTCATTCGTAACAGGCATAATAAGCCTTGAACGATGAGGATGTAACATAAAAAGATTCCTCCTTTATTTTTAGAATTGGAGTCGTTCTCGCATATTAATAAAGTGACGTCGTACTGCCTGCTCACTTTTTAAAATGTCACGCTCTTTAATTGCATTTAGCAATTCCAAATGCTCTTCGAAAGCTTGCGATTGATGATTTTTATTGATAAAGTTTTGATCACGAACTTCTTTAATGAGCTGCATGTTTAATTTAATGAAGTTCTCTAAAACATGATTGTCACATGCTGCAGCCAGAGCTAAGTGGAAGTAGGAAGAAGAGCTGAAATCATTTTCTTCCTTTTGACGTTGTAATAGGTCTTCGATTTCTTGTATTTCTTCGTCCGTAATACGTGTACACACTAATGCACACATTCCAACTTCCAAAAGCTCCCGTGCCTCAATTAAATCAAGCATTTTAGAGTTTTTAAGTTCTACTAAAATATCATCTTCAACTGAGATAATTGAATCTATTGCTTTAAGCAATATGCGACCTCCACCAGGTCTAGTTTCAATGATTTTTTTTGACTCTAGTACTCTAAAAGCATCCCTTAACGTTCCGCGGCTCACATTTAATTGCTCCGCAAGACTTCTTTCTGTCGGTAATTTTTCACCAATTTTAAAGATATTTTTATCTATGTTTTCTTGGATATAAGAAATGACTTGTTCATATAATCTTTGATGTTGGATTTTCATACTTATACTCCTTACTTTAGTAACTATGCGTTTACCTTTGAATGTTTAGCTACTAATATTTCTTCTTCTATTTCTTCTTCTGAAAGTATGTTAGATGTTCTATTTTTTATGGCAGGTATGATAAATCCAAGGACACCTGCGATAGAACTTAGTATAAAGGCTGGTTCTGCTAATAGATCACTAACTTTGATAATTAGTTCTCCCTGTTGGAAAAATAATCCTGCTAGTTGAGTGAAAACCAAGATTACACCAAGAGTTAAAAAGCCAATTAGTGACAAGATAAAAGCTTTATCAAGTATTTTAATCATTTTTTATTCCTCCTATATAGGTACTGGTAAAAAGCCCATTGCAATAAATACACCGATTAAGAAAATAGGAATTACATAATAGAAAATGAGTGGCGAAAATGTTTTGCCAGGTGCGGCTTGTGCAATACCTGATGCAATAAAAATTGGTGCTGATGATGGAGGTGATGATCCTTCAGTAGAGGCAAATATTAAAATAGCCACAACCGCTAAAGTAGGATGTACACCTGCTGATACTAGTGCTGTAAATGCAACAAGCCCAATAGCTGTCAATGTTGCTGTACCTGAAAGGGGTCCGGCAACTAAAATGATTAAAGCACCTACAACCGCGATGAGTAACCAAGATGGCATATTTAATGATGCTAACATGGATGTTAAATCTTCGCTCAATCCTAATTGTTTTAAATTTTCACTAGCTGCAAAAGCGAATAATAATAAAACACCAATTACAGAAAACTTACTTGTTGCTCCATGCAAGAATTTGCTCCAATCCGGAAGGGACTTTGGCAATTTTTTAAATCCAATAATCATACTGATTACGGTAATTAAAACTGGAACCCAGATAAGTAAAGAAATGCTATCAATTGCATCTGCTCCGATATTAGGGTTTGCCATTAAAAGCTCAGCTAATGGTCCAATTGTAATTGTAAGCGGTATCAAAATTCCGAAGAAAATAAATAATGATTTCCAACCCATAACAAATGATTGTTTAAGTGGTGCAATTTCGTCGCCCTTTAATGACTCAATTTTATATTTCTTTACAAACCAAAAAGTTAATACTATACGGTATAGCACTTGGTAAAGACCACCGATTAAAAGAGCAAAATATAAATCTCCTTCTGAAACTACAGCTGCAATAGGCGCAAACCCTAGTAAAATAAACATTGAACTACTAGGTGGTAGAGCAATCCCTAACCCCGCATTTCCCGCACAAACTGTTGCAGATAATTCAGGTGACCATTTGGATTTAATCATCCAAGGAATCGTTACGGAACCTGTAGCTGCCGTATTCCCAGAACCTGATCCAGAGATAAGACCGAAAAGTGCTGAACTTGCTGTATCAACATGTGCTGCACCACCAGGTATTCGACCTAATAGAGAGTTTAATATATTGATAAGTAGTGTAATAAGTCCTGTCTTATCAATGACATAAGCCATAAATACAAAAGTTAATGCTGCAAATAATACTTCATTTGTTGCACCAAATACAATGCCATCCCACATCATAGTCAATGCATTTGTTCCGCCAAATAAAGCGGTTACAAAAAAGCCTAAAATCATTGCTTCACCAATACTACGTTTAAGAATTGTTGACCAAATAATGATAAGTAAAATAAAGACAATCAATGCAATAAAACCAATCCCCATAATTTCACCCCTTATAATAAATGCCAATTGGATAATTGGATAGACCAATTATGTATTT
>JAPSJC010000061.1 GCA_031178355.1 Ureibacillus sp. | reverse complement strand
ATTCAAAGCAGTGTGTTTTCGTACTGATTTCCCTTTTCCATTTCTTCTTTGTTCTAATAACTCACGTAGACCAGAGACCTCAACATCATAAACAACATGAGTAGCCCTTTGATTTTGATACTGAGAATTACTGTCAAAGGTACTATCATGTTCATTTTGACTTGGTCTTTTTAGTTCAATCTCATCATCATCAATTATAGGAAAACGAAAAGAACTCCGCTTATGCTCTAAACTTTTTGTTTCAGGGGCTATTTCAGTTTCTTCAAATTGAATTTCATCGTCATATTCATCTATTTTTTCATCAAATAATCTACTAAACTTCTTTTTAAACCAGTTCATTATATCTCACTCTCTTCTAAAACCTTGCAATTCTATTATATATAATTATGAGAATAAAAGTGTTTACATTTTACTTTTATGTATTATTTCTTAAGCGTAATTATGACTAATTTCATTGATTAAATACAAAAATATACAGCACATCAATCTAGCAATATATAATTTAGTATTTATTCTCATTCTTCCTTTCACACTACACTAGCTATATGTAATTAATACAATAAATACTATTATTCTAGCCAAAGCATACCATATAAATATTTCAAAATGATAACAATGAACAAACAATTTAAAAGAAAAGATGGGTCAATCAAAAAAGCCGTGTTCAATTGGCTAATTGGAAAGACCCATTACATCATCATTATAAAGTTGATGGTGCTACAAAAGCTGTTCCAACTTCTGCATTTTCTTCAAGAACTAAAATCCCTTTCGCACTTGGGGCATTAGGAATTGCTAATTCTTTAGCTGAGCACAGCATACCTTCAGAAGGTACACCTCTAAGTTCTGAATGCTTAATAACTAATCCTGACGGCATTACAGCGCCAATTTTTGCAACAACGACTTTTTGTCCAGCCTCTACATTAGGAGCCCCACATACAATTTGTAATTTTTCATCTCCAACATTTACTTTACAAACACTTAATTTATCAGCATTGGGATGTTTTTCTTTTTCTTCAACATAACCTACTACGAACTTGGGTGAAAAATCTATATTTAAGGAGATGTCCACTCCATTTGCAACCATCGCTTTTTCAATTTCCCCAATGATTTCTGGCGTAACTTCAACATTACCTTGAACATTTAATTCGATATATTTACTTGCATTAAAAAGATTAAATGCTTTTACTTCTTGTGTCGCTTCTTCTTTTAGTATTGCAAAATCGCCAACTCGCTCAACTTCAGTTTTTACAATTGCCTCTGTCGCTAATTGCACTAATAATACGTCTCCTACAAAAGGTTTATTGTATGAAATAATCATTTTTTATCTTGCTCCTTATTTAATTTATTTTTTGCTAATATAAAGATCGGCTCAAGTTCACCATCTTCATATACAAAGGATAATGACGTGATTGGCACCATACCAACTGTAAAGAAATGCATCGTCATTTGGGCTAGTACATCATACCCTACTTCGTTTCTGATATCTCCAATGATTAATACATCCTGATGAGGCACTGAAACTGTCATATCTCCTTCAATTTTTGCTTTCATATCTTTCAAAAAGCTTTCATTTAAAATGCGGCTAGCATCATATCCATCGTTTTCATTTAAGAAATAAAAGATATTGCCCGCTACTTCATCTTTTTTAGTGTTTGTTGGGAGTTTTTTTACTGAAAAACGCGCTGCTTCTCTAATTTGGTTTTCAGTAACATTTAGTTTATTTAGTAATTTTTCATCCACTAAACGATATGTTTTCCCTAAATCAAGTGCATAAAAAACACGTGTCTCTGCTGTGTGGTCCATTGTAATAAATGGTGACCCTTCATTTGATTTTAGTGGGAAAGAAGTTGACCGAATGATTGGAAATACATTCGCTAAATCATAAAAACTATCGTTTTCTTCATTTTCCATTGCTTCAAATGTTTGTTCAATTGTATACACAACTTCCTCTATGGCTTTTTCCTTGATTTGATGATACTTTGCAAGAATCTCAGCTAAGTGGATTGTGATGCCTTGTTTGATGGATTTATGTTCGATTCTTAAATCGTCTCTTTCACGGTCATGTTCATAATCAAATCTATCTATTCCAAGTCGTTCTTTTACTTTTCCAACAAGTTCATTTGATTTCAATATACTCACCTCTAGCCTTTAACAAAAATGAAGAGTTGTCCCGTTTTACTCTTTGAGACAACTCTAGACGTTACAATATAGCAACGTATATCATGTAATTATAATCATATCACACTGTAGTTAAAAAGATACAGAATGAGCTATTTGCATCATTTCCTTCAGTGTTTGATCAATATTTTTATCACCTGTTAAAGTTGAAACTTTTACTCCGCCACTATTAACAATTAATTCATAACTATTTTCATCATTTTTTAGAATTGCGGCAAAGCCAAACCTATTTTCTGTTTGAATTGTTTTTTCTTTCACGATTTCTTTTGCCTGATTCTCTTTATATAAGTCATATAAAAGTTGACTATTTATTTGTTCATTTGGATTTACAAATAATATTAATTGTTGGTCTCCTTTTTTTAATAAATAATTTGACTCATCTTCACTTACTTCAATTATATATCCCTCTGGTAAAAATACTTTTACACTTCCAATTTCGTTATTCGGTTCTAATGGTTCCTCTTTGAATGCCGTTTCAACATTTGCAATTCCAGTTTCTATTTGATCTTCAAGAGATTTACCACAACCTGCTAAAAAAATTAACACCAACAATGTTGTTAGGATAAAAAGTCCATACTTCCTCACTATTATTCCTCGCTTCCTCATGATCCATCACTACTTAATAGTGTTATTTAATAATTTATTGATTGTTCCTATAAATTTATTCTAACTTTTTTGATACAAATATTGCCCAATTAGTATCTTGACAATATGTTCAAACATTTCTGTTCTGTCAATTAAATCTGCTGTAAACACGCCTACTGCACCTTTATTGTGACGAATTCCTTTTTCGTTTGTATAAATATCCATGACTGGTCCAAGTTCTTTTCCAGCACGAATCTCATTCGCTACCTTCTCTGGTAATATAAATAATGCTCCAGCAGCTGTAATGACTTTACCATCCTTTAATGCGAGTGCTCCCCAATTACAACAATACATTAACCCATCTATAATACGAACGCCACCTTCAAGACCAAAGTTGAAGTCTGCGCCCGTTTCGTTTAAAGAGTTTACCGCCCTATTTATTGCACCTTGTCTAGTTTCTTCATCAGAGCGAGGTTGTTCAGACACGTTCGATGGAACATCAAGCTGTATGTATGTAACTTGTTCAAAATAGTTGTTTACTATATTTTCTATTGCTGCAGTTTTTGCTTTATTTTTTGTACCAATTGATACTTGCATTATGTTGTTTCATCTCCAATTGTTTTATGCTTATTCATAGATAGAGGACACACCTTCATTTAACGCTTAAAAAAGAAAAAAGATGCCGACTGGCACCTTTAACTTTACACATTTGATCGTATTGAATCAACTGTTGAACGGTCAACAGACTTAACAAGTTTCACCAATAGTTCTTTAGCTGCTGCATAATCATCTACATGAATAATTGACGCCGCTGTATGAATATACCTTGAACAAATACCGATTACTGCACTTGGGATCCCACTATTAGAAGTGTGTACTCGTCCAGCATCAGTTCCTCCACCAGCAGATACAAAGAATTGATACGGTATATTATTTGACTCCGCAGTATCTAATACTAATTCGCGCATACCTCTATGAGTAATCATAGTGCGGTCAAAGATTCGTACAAGAGCACCTTTTCCTAATTGTCCAAATTGTGATTTATCTCCTGTTGTATCGTTAGCAGGCGATGCATCTAACGCAAAGAAAATATCAGGTTGAATCATATTCGCAGAGACTTGTGCACCTCTTAACCCTACTTCTTCCATAACGTTAGCACCTGAATATAGATGATTTACAACTTTTTCATCTTTTAATTCTTTTAATAATTCAATTGCTAAACCACAACCATAACGATTATCCCAAGCCTTCGCCATAATTTTTTTTGGATTTGCCATCGGTGTAAATGGACAAACAGGTAGAATCGATTGACCAGGTTGAATACCTAATTCCTTTGCATGTTCTTTACTGTCAGCTCCAACATCTATTAATAAGTTTTTAATCTCAGTTGGTTTAGAACGCTCTTGCTCCGTTAATAAATGTGGTGGTACACTAGCAATTACACCTGGGATTTCTTTGTCTTTTGTATAAACTGTCACTCTTTGGGCTTGTAATACTTGATTTGACCATCCACCTAAAGGTTGGAAGCGTATCATTCCGTTTTCGGTAATACTTGTTACCATGAATGCAACTTCATCCATATGCCCTGCCACTAATACTTTAGGTGCATTAACATCTTCTGATTTCCTTACACCAAAAATACCACCTAAGTGATCTTGAATAATTTCATCTGAGTATTTTGAGAGCTCTTCTCGCATAAATTTTCTAACTGCATGTTCATTACCAGGAGCTCCAGGTAATTCAGTCAAAGTTTTAAATATGTTTAAAGTTTCACCGTTCAATTGATTCTCACTCCCCGTTAATATGTAACTTGTTATCTATTTTAGCACAAATGGCCTTTAATTCCATATAATTACTAACGTAACACCAAATTGCATTAAAATGAATATATGTTACGGAAGGATGCATGTTTCTCAATTAATTTGCCCATTATGAAACTGTATTTAAACAATGAACATTACAAGACGTATTGGTAAAATAATGATAAAATTAGGCATATTGTAAAGGAGGATGGCACGTGAAACTACGAGACTTTTTGATTGGTGTTGCAACTGGACTAGCAGCTGCAATTATTATTAAAGAAACTACCGAAAGAATTTCACCATTTGTTCCTGCAAATCAAGTACTCAACAATGTGAAATCTGAATTTAAAAAAGAGGCCCCAATTGATGGTTCTTGGATTTATATGAAAACGGAAGACTTTTATAACGGAATTACATCAATCCCAGTATATAAAGGTGGTATCTCAAGAGTAGTGAATGGTGACATGGAATCATTTGAATTTGCTGCCGATGCCCGAACTGGAGTAGTTGTGGATTTAAAAAGAATTTAACGAGACAAGTTAAGATGTATGAAGTTTCTTGGAATATTAAAAAGAGCTCTCTGGAATTTAAAATCCAGAGAGCTTTTAAGTTAGTTCGTTTGAAATTGAATTCGAGCTTCTTTGCTTCGTTTCACTGAATCTATTATTTCTTTGCCTGTTGGATCCCATTGAATCATACGGTAGTATGCATCATGGTAGAAGATAAATTTATATCCATTATCAAAGGCTTCTTTCATCAGCTTTTCTTTTGCAAAAACACTTGTCATTGGATAGTCATCATAAGCCATAACCCATAAAGGATTCTGATGTGCATGTGTAGGCATAATATCTGCCATATGAATCAATGTATCACCATTTTGAGTTAGCTTAATGATTGCATGTCCATCACTATGACCACCTGTATGAATCATTTCAATTCCTGGTACAACCACAATCGATTCTTTAAAAGTTTCAACTTGATGTTGGACAGGCTCCCAATTTTCTTTCCAATACGTATTACGAGAACGAATATTAGGATTACGCATTTCTTCCCATTCAACTTCAGTTGTATAGATCTTTGCATTAGGGAATGTTGAAACTAACTTGTCCTCTTCCCAACGTGTTAGACCACCAGCATGATCAAAATGGAGATGGGTCATTAGCAAAACATCAATATCATCAGCTGTTAAACCTAACTGTTCTAAGCTTTTTAATATGCTAGATTCTTCTGTTACACCATAATTACGAAGTTGCTTCTCATTTAATTTATTAAATCCAACACCACTATCAATTAGATAGTTTTTCCCCTCGTATTGGATTAATATTGGTTCTGTTGCACATTCGATTTGGTTTTTTTCATTAACCGGGTATTTCTTCGACCACAACGGCTTTGGTACTACCCCAAACATTGCCCCACCATCTAAAGATGTGACACCTCCATCAAGCCATGTTAATGTCATGTTGTGAAATGTTAGTTTGTCCATTCATTTCTCCCCTTTGTAAGAAATAGTGTATGTGTAAAAAATAAAACTTTTTTTACACAAGGCACAACAAGGTAAACTTCACTGAAGGAAGTTCTATCTATTTGATATAAATTGTGCTTCTAATCTGTAAATTGGTTGCCCCTTTTGTGAAAACTTCTCTTCATACTCTGTCATTATATTATCTTCTGGCATATTTGCATGTAAATCTAGTGATACATATTTTAATAACATACCATAATGAGATATGCTCACTAATGAAAATTCAAAAAGTCCTCTATTGTCTGTTTTAAAGTGAATTTCCCCGTTGTTAATTAATATGGACTCGTATAATTTTAAAAATGTTGATGAAGTTAATCGTCGTTTTTCATGGCGAGTTTTTGGCCAAGGATCTGAAAAGTTTAAATAAACACGACTCACATCGTTCTTAGTAAAGTATTTCTCTAAATCTGCACCATTCACTTTTAATAATCTTAGATTACTTGGTGAGTTAGCATCTATCACTTTCTCTAGCGCACTGACAATGACACTATCATATAACTCAATACCGATATAGTTTATATCCGGATTTTGAAGTGCCATCCCTGTAACGAATTGTCCTTTACCTGTTCCAACTTCAATGTGTAATGGGTTATTATTCCCAAATACTTCACTCCATTTACCTTTATACATTTGCGGATTTGGAATGATTACTTCTGGATGTTCATTAATAAAATCTAATGCCCATGGTTTATTTCTTAATCTCACTTTTTTACCTCATTTCATAGATGTACATAAATTTTATAATATTATATATTAAATCTCTAATATTTACGTAAAATTTCTATTGAATTTGTAGTTCTACAGCTTTCTTTCATTAGCTGGTAATAATGATAAAATTTCATTTTCTGTTGATAATTCTGTGAATTCCCCATCTTTATACAATTTAAGGGTTCTGTTACTCGGATAATAAACGTTGCCCTATCAATTATAAAAATTCGGTTAATTAGGTATGCACAATAAAAAAGACAAAACCTAACACCTAACTTCTCACTGAAAAAAATTGAAGTTCCACATTACTCCACTTTTATTTATAAAGTACGATTGTAGGATGTAGTCTGGACAGAATTCAAGAGCGTTTTAGCTGCTAAAATTTGCATATGCTTCATAGGAGAAGTGGTATGTTTTAAATTTTGAAACCAATTTTCATAGTTTCTACTATCAATAATTTGCACTTTATATAAAGTCCCGGGGTAGTCAATATAACTATTTCTTGTAAGTAAAACTTTACGAATAGGCATGTCGACACCTGCTGTTGAGAAAAGTTGAGCAACTATTGATTCCATTCTATTTAATTGTATTAGTGGATTTAATACTTTTTTCTCCTCAATACCAATTTTCTTATTCCAGAAACGTTCTCGCTCGCTGTTTCCAACATACACGGCTAAGTTGTGACTTTCAACCACTGTAATACAAAGGCACTCTAATGGGGTTAATATGATGACATCTAATTCTACTGGAGCCTTTTTCAACTGTACAATTGGATAGTAAAGTACCAGATAATTATCAGGTAAACTCTGTAATATTGTTTTTAAGAAATTATCTCGTAAAAATTTTGTATCTACATAAGATTTTTCACGTAATGTAGAGCTAGCCCATTTTAATTGAAAATGAAAGAATTGGTCAATAAATAGTCTCTTTAGTTCCTCCAAAGTCGTAGGATTATATACAATATTGGGCTCAAAGTATAACGTTGTTTCATCATCTGGGAGACGTTCATCCTCGTTTAACTCATTAAATGTTTTATTAGTAGCATCAATTTCTTCTTTACTTTTATTTACATTAAATAATTTTAAAAAAAGTGAGGATTTTTTTTTTGGTTCAGCTTTAATATCTTCACTTTCATTTAGATGCTCCCATTTTTGTACGAGTTCGCCCATATCCCATTGCGTTTTAACTCGTTCCCAGCCGCTTTTTTTCATACGAATAAATTGAGCTGGGTATCGATTCATATCGATTTGATATCTCGATACATAATCTTGAATTTTTATTAATTGAGCCAACTTAAACACTCCCTAAATTACCATAAATCCAATTCACTCGGCAGACTGCTAATTATTTATAAGCTTCATTTAGCTAGTGCTATACCCACCGCATCTCGTTTGTTAAATCAAAACTAAAATATAGGTAACCCTTTCTTTTTAATATTACATTAGCTTTTTCAAAAAAAATAGAGGATAGCACTCAAATGGAGGCTACCCTATTTTAAAAACTATATTATTTTACTTGAAGCATTTTTATTTTTGTCTCAAATTGTGCTTGTAACTTACGTGTCCATTCACCTACATTACCATTGTTAATTTCTGTTCCATCAATGCTAATAACAGGTGTCACTTCAGACGTAGTTGAAGTGACAAATACCTCATCCATCTGTAAAGTAGCAGACTTCGTAAATGCTTCTTCTTTGACAGGTAGACCAATTTCATTAGCACATTCTAGAACTACACTACGTGTAATGCCCTTTAATATAAGATTGTTTGCTGGGTGAGTGTATAGAACTCCATTCTTAATACCGAATACATTAGTAGATGACCCTTCAGTTACAATATCTCCACGGTGTAGTATAGCTTCATAACAACCTTTTTCAACTGCTTCTTGTTTTGCAAGGACAGCACCTAGAAGATTAAGCGATTTAATATCGCAACGTAACCAACGAATATCTTCTACAAATGTTGCTTTTACTCCTTTTTCAAAGTTTTCTATTGGACGCTCATTTTCCTTTGTATATGCAGTAATTACAGGTAATACAGTATCACCTGGGAAATTATGTGCTCGAGGTGCAGCTCCTCTTGTAACTTGGAAATAGATATGACCAGTATTTAATTGATCGATTTCAACTAATTCGTATAGTAATTTGTGTAATTTATCTTTTGTCATAGGAATCGTTATTTTAATTTTTTCCGCACTTAAATAAAGTCGGTCGATATGTTCATCCACTGTGAACATTTCACCATTGTATACTTTTATAACTTCATAGACACCATCGCCAAATTGATAACCACGGTCTTCTTTGTTTATTAAAATTTCGTTATCATTGACGATTTTATCGTTCCATAATGTGTATCCCATTACATCTCATCCTTTTAAGTTTATTTACCCGCTAATTCAACAATTGCATCAGCATAAATGGCTGCTGCTTTTACTAAATTTTCAATTACAACATATTCATCTGTTTGATGAGCAACATCAGGTTCACTTGGAAATAACATGCCAAATGCAACGCCTTTTTTCATTGTTCTTGCATAAGTTCCTCCACCTGTTGATAAAGGTTTTGAGTAATCACCTGTATGTTTTTGATAAACATGTAAAAGTGTTTGAACTAACTCATCATCTTCGCTTACATGATGTGGTTTGGAATTTGAAAGTACGTCTAAAGAGAATGCTGTATTACCAAGTTCTAATTGTGCGTTCGTTAGTTTTTCTTCAAATGGATAAGTAACTGAATATCTCATACTAACTTGAATACTTCCGCCATTGGTGCGGTCAAACATTACTACCCCTGGGTTCAGAGTTGTTTTACCTGAAGAGCTATCTTCATAATCCAACTGAAGGGCTTTACCATAATGATCATTCTCAAAACTGTGTAACATAAATTGGATAAATTCTTTCCCTGCACCAATATCCACGTAGTCGTTTAAAAATTTGCATAATAATATTGCTGCATTAATCCCTTTTTCAGGTTCCATTGCATGAGCAGATTTACCATGAACAGTAAGAATATATTGATTGCCTTCTTTTATTATAGTGCCTTGTGTATTATTTTTCTCTACAAAATTATGAAAATTTCGAACAATATTCATGTTTACATTTTCCACTACAGCCTTAGCAAGATCTGGGACCATGTTTGTTCTTTTTCCAGCATGAAATGATGTTAATTGTTCTAACTCTTGCATATGATTGTTTAAAGTAAACTCTAAACTTGAAATCCCTTTTTCTGCATTAATAAGAGGAAAATCTGCATCTGGAGCAAAACCTATTGTTGGCATTTCTTCTTTTTCAAAATAACGTTTAACACATCTAAAACCACTTTCTTCATCTGAACCAATAATCATTCGAACTCGCTTGTTTAAATGGATATTTGCATCTTTTACCATTTTCATTGCAAGCCAAGCTGCAATCGTTGGCCCTTTATCATCAATTGCGCCACGACCATAGAGTTTACCATCTACTACTTCACCTTTAAAAGGAGGGTACGTCCACCCACTACTAGCTGGGACAACATCGACATGACATAAAATGCCGAGAGACTCGACGCCTGCCCCCATTTCAATAGAGCCGGCCATATTATCAATATTTTTTGTTTTGAAACCGTATTCTTCACCTTTGTTTAACATCCATTGGAGTGCTTGTAATGGTCCTTTTCCAAATGGGGCATCGTCACTAGAATTACTTTCGTCTAGAACACTTTCAATTTGTATTAATTGTTGTAATTCATCAATTAATTCATCTTTTCTTGATTCAGCAATTTTTAACCAATCCATTTAACACACCTCTAATTTTAAATTAAACATAATTTTACTCTTAATAATTAAAAAAACAATCTACAACCACAGTAAATATAAAACTTTTTCAATTTGGCAATTTTAATCATTAAACAATCCAATTAACCATTCATTACTATCGTTTAGTGCATTTAGAATGGATAATTCTACTAAAATGAAGTAAAAATTGTTCAAACATTGTAAATTTTATATTAGATGAATGGAAATTTTGATAGTTTGTTGCTATAATGACCTTGTCAAATAATAGTTTTGAACAAAAATTCTGAAAAAAAGGGGATGTCTAAGGCAGAAATTTAGAGCCTGTGCACCTCAAGCACATAATGATCGTCCGTAGAGTCTTTGCCATGAGAATTAAGATCGAAGGAGTGGTTTATTTTATGAAACCAACTACTGATAGAATGCTTAATCGTATTAAAGACGTGTATATGTTTATCCTTAATAGAGGGACGGTGTCTACACAGGATTTAGTCGAAGAGTTCAACATCACTCCTCGCACCATTCAAAGAGATTTGAATGTGTTAGCCTTTAATGACTTGGTTGTAAGCCCAAGTCGAGGCAAATGGACAACGACGAAGAAAAAAGTTAAGCTCACATCTTAGATATAAAAAATAAAGTACGACAAGTACTATTTACAACATAGAAAAAGAATGACCTTTCGTCGGGGTCATTCTTTTTATTTCTTCATTATTTTTTTAACGCACTCAACTCGTCATTTGTTAAGGGACGATATTCTCCTAATTCTAGCTTCTCATCTAAATGTAGGTTTCCCATAGTTAACCTTTTTAAGTATGTTACTTTCTTATCTCGAGCTTCGAACATTCGCTTCACTTGATGGAATTTACCTTCTTGAATTGTTAATTCTATTTCAGATTCAGGACCTGAGTGTAGAATCTTTAATTCCCCGGGCTTGGTCATATATCCATCATCCAACTCTACTCCCTGTTTAAAAGCAATGATGTCTTCATCCGTGACAATACCACTAATTTTTGCATAGTACGTTTTTGGTACATGTTTTTTAGGAGAAAGTAAGTTATGAGCTAAAACTCCATCATTTGTTATTAAAAGGAGTCCTTCTGTATCTTTATCCAGCCTTCCTACAGGAAATGGTTTAAAGTGTTGGGACATTGTGTCTAATAAATCAATTACTGTTTCATCATATAAATCCTCTGTAGCAGAAATGACCCCTGGTGGTTTATTCATCATTAAGTAAATATACTCTGTATATTGAACTCTTTCATCAAACACTGACACGTTCTGTTTTTCTGGATCCACATGAATACTAGAATCTTTTACAACTTCTCCATCAACGGTTACTGCTTTTTGTTTCAGTAATTGTTTCACTTCTTTTCGTGAACCATACCCCATATTTGCTAACAGCTTATCTAAACGCATATAAGTCTCCTATTTTAACCCGACTTTTGCAGCGAGTCTTGTTATTCGTTCACCTAACATTTTTTGTGCCAAGCCTAATCTAAATGATAAATATCCGTATACGGCCATACCAACCGTTACACAAATTACTGAGATAAAAAATGCTGATAATTTACTATCAACTGGCCCCATAATCGTAATTAATAATTGCTGTGTAATAAATACTGCAATTGTCATAATCAACGAGATTATTGCAATTAAGATAATACGGCGGGTAACCATTTTAGATGTATAATTAAGAACCTTTTTTAAGACGATTAAATTAATCATAATTGAAATACCATATCCTATTGCTGTCGCAAGTATTGCACCATCTGCTTGCATTCCTTTTATTAACGGTGTGTTAATCATTAATTTAACTAAAATTCCAGTTAATAAACTAAAGATGATCCATTTTTGATAATCAATACCCTGTAATAAGGCTGCAGTCACTTGGAATAATGCAAAAAGGATGGCAATCGGTGCATAGTGAGCTAAAACACTTGCTCCCACTTCGCTTTCTGAATACAACATAAAGTAAATCTCATTTGCTAAAACCGATATTCCTAATGTAGCTGGTAATGTAATGAAAAAAAGAATTTGGTATGACTTATCCATAGCATTACGTAAAAGTTTAAACTCACCTTGTGTGAAATACTTCGTAATTGTTGGAATAAGAGCTAATGACAAACTTGTTGCTAACATCACTGGAATAATTACTACTTTATGGGTTGTAAAGTTAATCATCATTAAATATTTATCTGAGACAGCGGACATTCCAATAGATGCCATCGCATTATTAAAAGTTAACATATCGACTAGTTGGAACAATGGGTTTGCAAGTCCAACAAAAATAATTGGAATGGAGAAAGTTAATACTTCTTTATAGATTGTTGAAAGCTCTAGTTTAGAAGTGGTTACTGTACTTTGGTCACGAAGTAATTGAAATTCAGGTCTATACTTTTTCCAATAGTACCCTAGTACAAATAATCCGCCAATTGCACCAATGAAAGCAGCAAATACAGAAAGTGAGATTGCAGTTTCTGGATTACCTTTTAAAAGAACAACAATTATAAATGATCCTAGCAATAAAAAAATAATACGAACAATTTGTTCGATTAATTGAGAAATTGCAGTAGGTTGCATTTTATTGTAACCTTGGAAAAATCCACGTATTAAGCTCATGATGGGAACAACAATTAATGCATAACTTACCCAACTTATGACTGAAGCAACTTGTTCAACTGTAAATGCTTGCTCTTCACTCTTAATAACAACTTCAGCAATAGGTGTAGCTAATAAATTTAATACAAAGAATGCTACAAATCCAGTGATCGTCATGACGAGCATTCCAGACTTCATCAACTTATAACCTGACTCATAATCTCCTAATGTATTATATTTAGAAACAAATTTTGATACCGCTATGGGTAGACCCGATATCGCTATACTTAACATTATGGAATACGGTATGTAGGCATACTGATACAATGCAATATTGTCTTCGCCGATAATTGCATAAAAAGGAAAAATGTAAATTAACCCAAGTACTTTTGATAAGAACATACCTATTGTTAATATCGCAGTACCCTTCATCAAAGAGGACATGTAATCCATCCTATCTATAGTAGGCTGTGAAATGTCGATTTCAAACAGACTAACTTAATTTCTTGTGATTTTTATGTATTAAAAAGACTAAATTCTTCTGTTTACCATTATAAAGAATTGTTAAATATTCTTCATTTAAAAAGATACAGTTCGACCTTAAATTAGGTCGAACTGATGTCCGTTCTTTGCCGAACTGCTTAACAGCAATTAGCTATAATAAAGTACCCACAAAAATTTTAACCTTTAATTAGTCATTGCAAATTACTTACATCTACAAAGCTAATTACTATATGTTTTAAGCTACAACTTCATCAATAAAGAAACGTTTATACCATACAAGGAATACATACACAGTCCAAATATAACGAGCACGATTTGCCTTACCTGTATAATGTTCTTCTAGGTAGCC
>JAPSJC010000149.1 GCA_031178355.1 Ureibacillus sp. | reverse complement strand
GGAGCGAAAGGTGAAGAAGTTTTTAAATGTACTGTATATGGATCTACAATAACGACTTCTTCAATAACGTTAAGAATGAATGCTTTTGGAGAAGCGAATTCAGGGTCTGTAATCCTTTCAATGTTTAGCTTTACAGCTTCTGCATTGAACTCCGTACCATCATGGAACTTAACGCCTTCTCTTAATTTGAATTCCCAAGTTGTTTCATCAAGAGCACTAAATTCAGTTGCTAATAATGGGACAACGGAACCATCTGGAGCATAATCTACTAATCTCTCAAAAATTTGAGTAGTTGCAGTGTTTGAAGCAGTGTCATTTACACCGTGTGGGTCAAGAGTTGGTGCATCTGCACCAGTAACATATACTAATTCGTTGCCATCGCCTTCAGTTGTTTCACCACTTGGTTGTTCTGTTGTAGTACCGTCATCTTTTGGATCTTCTTCTTTTTCAGTAGTACTCTGGTTCGTACTACATGCTGCTAACACTAGAATAAGTGAAAAAAGAAGCAGCATAAACAAACTTTTAGTTGTCTTCAATAGAATTCCCCCTAGATTTGTAGTGATATGGTTGCACGAAAATATACGTGTATTACCATAATAGTTAAAAAATTATGAAAATACAACTATTAACTAAATTTTCTTAAAATTGACAGCATTATAGTTTTAAAAGACGTCAAAGTATCGTAATATTTTGAGTAGTCTATCTTTTCAGAAAAGACTGGAATATGAAAGTATACTAGATTAATAGAAAGGATGATGAAAATGGGACAGCCTCAATTACAGCCAAATGTAAATATTTCTCTAAAAGAAAAGCCTGTAAAAAACTCGCGTTGGCTTTCTTTCATGAAAAAACTGGCAAAAAACAAAGCTGCTATAGCTGGAGCAATAGTGGTTTTAGTGTTCTTTATTTTGGCAATTTTTGCGCCACTAATAGCACCATATGACCCAACTCATATTGAAATGAGTAAAAAATTACAACCACCATCTTCTGAACACTGGCTTGGTACAGATGATAAAGGACGAGATATTTTAAGCCGACTGTTATATGGTTCACGTATTTCATTAACTGTCGGAATTTTATCAACGTTGTTAGGAGCAATTATTGGTGTCGTGATGGGAATTATTGCGGGCTACTATGGAAAATGGATTGATTCTCTCATTATGAGAATTTGTGACGTACTTTTAGCATTCCCAGGAATACTTTTGGCACTAGCTATTGTTAGTATATTAGGTCCAAGTACAACAAACACAATTATTGCGGTAGCATTTTTTGCGATACCAACATTTGCAAGGATTGTTCGTGGTTCCACTTTAAGTGTGAAGAAGCTGGAATATGTTGATGCGATAAGGGCAATGGGTTCTCATGATATGCGTATTATTTTTAGACACATATTACCGAATATAACCTCACCCATTATTGTACAAGCGACTCTTTATATTGCATCCGCAATTATAACTGCAAGTGCTTTATCATTCCTTGGTTTAGGAACACAACCACCAGATCCTGAGTGGGGGACGATGTTGGCAAATGGACGTTCATATATAGCACAAGCTCCCCATTTAACACTATTCCCAGGACTAGTTATTTTGCTAGTTGTTGTTGGTTTTAATTTATTCGGTGATGGTTTGCGTGATGCATTAGATCCGAAATCTAAAAAGTAATGAAGGAAGGTGACATAAATGCTTACATTCATAATTAGAAGATTTCTTCAAATGATCCCAGTAATGATTGGTGTAACGTTAGCCGTATTTTTAATGATGCACTTGATTCCTGGGGACCCCGCCCAAATCATGGCAGGGGAAAGAGCAGATGAAGCGCAAGTTGAACAAATGAGAGAGAATCTTGGTTTGAATGATCCTCTATATGAACAATATTTTCGATATGTTGCTAATGCAATACAAGGGGATTTAGGAACTTCAATTCGTACCAATCGCCCAGTTGTAAACGAAATCTTTGATAGCCGTTTATGGATTACTATGGAACTGGCATTTTGGGGAACCGTGTTAGCAGTTATCCTTGGCCTAATTGCTGGTATTATTTCGGCAACGAGAAAATATTCATTTGCAGATGTATCACTTATGATTGTTGCGTTATTTGGAATGTCTATGCCAAACTTCTGGCTAGGAATTATGTTAATTTACTTCTTCTCGGTTCACTTAGGCTGGTTCCCAATTGTGGGGTGGGAGTCTTGGAAACATATGGTACTTCCGGTCGTTACAATTGGAACTAGTGGTGCAGCAATCATTGCACGTATGACACGTTCAAGTATGCTTGAAGTATTAGACAATGATTATATCCGTACGGCCCATGCAAAAGGAGTTAGTGAAAGAGTAGTCGTTTACAAACATGCATTACGAAATGCATTAATCCCAGTAGTAACTGTAGTAGGTCTTCAATTTGGTACATTGCTAGGCGGAGCGGTCATTACAGAAACGGTATTTGCCGTAAATGGAATCGGTCGTTTAGTCGTTGATGCAATTCGAATGAGAGATTTCCCTATGGTACAAGGAGCCATCTTAGTCTGTGCGGTGATGTTCGTCTTTGTAAACTTCCTGGTAGATATTACGTATCGATTAATCAATAAACGGATTGACTTAAATTAGAGGCGGTGAAAAGGATGTCTAAAAAAAATGAAAAAATTATTTTAGAAGTGAACAATCTATGCACGTCCTTCTTCACAGATGAAGGAGAAGTAAAAGCAGTTGATGGCGTAGATTTCTTTATAGAAAAAGGAAAAACGGTTGGAATTGTAGGGGAGTCTGGATCAGGAAAAAGTATTACCTCACTTTCGATTCTTCGACTGATTCAGGAGCCAGCAGGGAAAATTGTAAACGGTGAAATACTTTTCAAAGGTGAAAATCTACTAAAGAAATCAAAAAAGGAAATGAGAGCGATTCGAGGTAATAATATTTCGATGATTTTCCAAGAACCAATGACGTCTCTTAATCCAACAATGACTTGTGGTGAACAAATTGCCGAATCACTTCGAATTCACCAAAAGTTAAGCAGAAAAGAAGCAAAGCTAAAAGCCATTGAGATGCTAAAGCTTGTTGGTATTCCATCCCCCGAAAAACGTGTAAAGCAGTACCCTTTTGAGCTTTCTGGTGGAATGAGGCAACGTGTCATGATTGCGATTGCATTGGCATGTAATCCAGAATTACTAATTGCTGATGAACCAACAACAGCATTGGATGTAACGATCCAAGCTCAAATTTTGGATTTGATTCGAAATCTTCAGAAGGAATTAGGAACATCTCTTATGATCATAACGCATGATTTAGGGGTAGTAGCTGAAATGTGTGAAACAGTAGCTGTGATGTATTGTGGGAAAATTGTTGAATATGCGGATGTAAAGACGATCCTTACGAATCCAAAGCACCCTTATACAATTGGATTGTTAAATTCAGTTCCAAGGCATGATAAAGATTATCAAGGGGATCTCCCAGTCATTAAAGGGTCTGTGCCAAGTCCATTTGATTTGCCAGCAGGTTGCCGTTTTGTAACACGATGTCCACATGCAAAAGAAATCTGCCACGCGAAGTTGCCAGAACTTGCTACGATGGAAGATGGTAACCAAGTTCGCTGTTGGATTCATACAAAAGAGTGG
>JAPSJC010000148.1 GCA_031178355.1 Ureibacillus sp. | reverse complement strand
TTCCGCAGCCTTTTGCTTCGAATCGGCTTACTAGTCTTGACACGGCACTTTGACTAAGACCCACCATACTTTGTAATTGTTGTAACTTTAACTTTTTTTCCGGGGCTTCAGATAAAAATAAAAGCACGTAAAATTCATTTAATGATAACTGATGATTATCTTGAAGTATGATTTCTAATTCGTTCGTAATTTTCATTTGAATATGGGTTAAAGATATCCAATTGGTAATCATTTGTTTATTTTGATTTGATTCCATTTCTCCCCACCTTTTCTAGACTAAATTTATTTCTCACAACACTTCAGCCAGCCCTCATTAATTGGATTACTATCTATAGTAACAAGTAATCATTTTAAGAGTCAAACGCAACCAAGTGACCTACAATGAACATAAATTATATATTGATTGTACACTGTCATTTAAAGGCTCAATAGGGTTAAATAAACAGATTTGATAATGCCGGTATTAAACTTCTCCTTAACTATCTAGAATTTAAGAGTGGTAGGTAAGGCATAAATGAAGTTGTATTTATAGCAAGGAAATTATAACTTTCAGAAAATGTAGAATGAAAGCATGAGCTAATTTTTTGTTAAAAGTAAGCTAAATTGTATACATTATCTTTAGAGAAAAGATACTATTGTAGTTTCGTTAAATTAGAATAAGAAAGAGGATAATTCATCATGACCAATCAAGACACAAAAAAACAAGAAATTCTATCTGCATTCAACTTTCGTCATGCAACAAAGATATTTAATCCAACAAAAAAAATCTCCAATGTGGATTTTACATTCATTTTAGAAACAGGCCGGTTGTCCCCTAGTTCTGTTGGATACGAGCCTTGGAAATTCCTTGTTGTGCAAAATAAGGAGTTTCGCGAAAAGCTTAGAGAAGTTTCATGGGGTGCCCAAGGACAACTGCAGACAGCTAGTCATTTTGTAGTTATTCTTGCACGTACAGATGCAAGATATGATTCTGAGTATGTACAGCAGTTGCAAAAGCGTGTAAAGAACATGCCAGAGGATTTGCTTGAGACACTGAAGCCTAGATACAAAATTTTTCAAGAGGAAGATCAGCGTCTGTTTGAAAGCAACCGCGCATTGTTTGACTGGGCGAGCAAGCAAACATATATTGCGCTTGGCAATATGATGACAGCTGCGGCTCAAATCGGCATAGACTCTTGTCCGATTGAAGGCTTTAACAAGGACAAAGTGAATAAAATTTTGGAGTCGGAAGGACTTCTAGAAGATGGCAAGCTTGCCGTATCTGCCATGGTTGCTTTTGGCTATCGTGCCGAGGATCCGACGCGTCCGAAAACGCGAAGAGCTATGGAAGATGTTGTACAGTGGATTAACTAGCAAAGTAAAAGAATTCTAGTTCAAAAATTTACTTGAATTTATATATTACTAACACAATATTATTTACAAACTTTTAAATTTCGGGCAAGTTATCCTTTGTGAACTTGCCCTTTTACCTATTGTAAAAGTATAGTGCATTAGATATCTAACGTGCCCTTGATAAGTCAGAGGTTTGGGCGGTTATAATTATGTGCGTAGAAGTTAGGAGAATCATACATATACTTCCAACTAAAGCGCATACTAACCATTGGTATATAGAAAAAATAAATTTTTATACTGAAGGAGTAAAAGCCTATGACAAAGATGAGAGCAGTGGGATTATATCGTTATCTTCCAATTTCAGACCCTGAGAGCTTAATAGATGTTGAAATACCGAGGCCAACGCCACAGGACCATGATCTTTTGGTTCGTGTTCTATCTATTTCCGTGAATCCTGTAGACACAAAAATAAGGCGTCCTAAGGATCGTGTTGAAAATGAACCTAAAATACTTGGCTGGGATGTTGCTGGTATTGTTGAAGAGACTGGACCCGAGACTACATTGTTTAAGAAAGGTGATCCAGTTTTTTATGCAGGAAGCGTTACTCGACAAGGAGCTAACAGTGAATATCATCTTGTAGATGAACGAATAGTGGGACGTAAGCCTAAATCTTTATCATATCCAGAAGCAGCTGCTTTACCACTTACTTCTCTTACTGCTTGGGAAGCCTTATTTGATCGATTAGGTATACCAGAGACTGGAAATGATAAAACAACTCTATTAATTATTGGAGCTGCTGGCGGAGTTGGTTCAATAGCCATTCAATTGGCAAAAAGGGTTGGTCTAACGGTTATAGGGACAGCTTCCCGCCCAGAGTCAACCAAGTGGATAAAAGACCGTGGTGCCGATTATGTCATTAACCACTACAAGGAGTTTGTAACTCAACTAAAACAAATAGGATTGGAATATGTAGACTATATTTTATGTCTGAACCGTACCGACTTGCATTGGGATAATATGGCCCAATCGATTAAACCTCAAGGGAAAATTTGTTCCATTTATGAAACCGACGAGAAATTAAACTTATATCCTCTATTTAATAAAAGTGTTACGTTTGTATGGGAACTAATGTTTACTCGTGCCATGTTTGGTACTCCCGATATGATTAAACAACATGAAATTTTAAATAAGATTTCAGAAATGATTGACTCCAATGTACTTGAAACGACAGTAAATGAAATTCTTTCTCCAATAAATGCGAAAAATTTACGAAAAGCACATGCTATGTTAGAGGAAGGGAAAACAATAGGAAAAATCGTCCTAGAAGGTTTTTAACCTAATATACTACTAAAAATAATAAACTCACAAATGTTGATGTATTACTAACATTTGTGAGTATCTATTCTTATACAATGCTGTTCATGGATGGTATTTCGAGTGTACCAAACAACTGGAATATGGAATCTAGCTTTTTAAGTCTGCGTACCATAATATTTTACAAACCCTTATTTATTTCATTGCACATTCTCGTCTGAGAGTTACATTTTAATTAATTTCAGTACATAAATGGTACAAACAGTCTAATAAAAGCCTACCTCCTTAAAGAGAGGTGTGGTTAAATTCTCCTTCATCCTTCGCTATTTAAAACGCGTAATTTGTTACTCCTCCATCTATAAATAAGTTCTGACCTGTAATATAACTAGAACTATCCGAACTAAACATGATCACTGGAGCAATCAGTTCTTCTAATTGCCCTAATCGTTTCATAGGTGTCCGATTTTCTAAGAGAGTACGGAACTCCTCATTTTCTAATGCATCAGCATTTAATGCAGTTTTAAAGAACCATGGACTAATCGCATTTACGGTAATCCCTTTTGTTGCCCACTCATTTGCCATTTGACGAGTTAACTGTACAACGCCTGCTTTACTCGGACCATATGGAGTACCTGAGGCCAATGACAATGCAGAAGCCACAGAAGCCACATTAATGATTCTACCTGATTTTTGTTCTACCATATATTTACCCACTGCTTTAGACATCAAAAACACGGATTTGAAATTAACATCCATCACTTTATCCCAGTTCTCTTCCGATAATTCTAGTGTTGTTTGTCTAACACTTGTTCCGGCATTATTCACTAAAATATCAAGATGTCCAAAGTGCTCATATGCCTTGAATACCGCCATATTCACTGATTCTGCATCCGTCACATCACAAACTAAAGGTAATGTTTTTCGACCTGTTTTCTCGAATATTTCATTTGCAGTATTTTTTACTTGTTCCTCAGTT
>JAPSJC010000010.1 GCA_031178355.1 Ureibacillus sp. | reverse complement strand
GTTTTTCGTTAAGATGGAGGTATTAGTAGGGAGTTGATAGATATTGAAAACTAAAATACTAGGTCTAATCGGAATCGTGATGATTAGTACAATACTTGGTGCATGTAGCAATTACAAATTTAAAGAAGATCATAGTTACCCAGTTGAGGATTTTAAAATGACTGACCAACGTGGAGAGACTGTTACTTTAGAAGATTTGAAAGGCGAACCATGGATTGCTATGTTCATATTTACAAAATGTGTTACGGTTTGTCCACCGTTGACATATAATATGACCGTTCTTCAAGAAGAATTAGTTGATCTTGGTGTGGAGGATTATAAAATTGTTGCCTTTTCAGTAGATCCTGAAACAGACACACCAGAAGTTTTAACAGAATACTTAAGTAACTATCCCGTACCAGATGAATCAAAATGGCACCTTTTAACTGGCTACGATCAGAAATTCATTGAACAGTTTGCACTGAACTCTTTTAAATCTTTTGTTAAAAAACCAGAAGAAGGTGACCAAGTAATTCATCAAATCTATTATTATATAGTTGATGAAAAAGGTAATTCAGTGAAAACTTATGATGGTTATTCTGAAACAGAAGGTGGAGTACAATTCGAAACTATTGCCATTGATTTGAAAACTCTAATTGGAGAAAGATTAGAAAAATAACAAATACTAACAGGGTTGATTCCTTGTTAGTATTTTTTTTTCGTAAATTTATAGTCATGGAAAAATTTTCTCATCAGCTACATGAATTCATTTACATTTTCAATTATAAATTAATGGTTTTAACAAATAATAAAATCGATTAAACATTAGGAGGAAATTTATATGAAAACAGTATCAGAAATTATGACAAAAGATGTTCAGTTTTGTACACCTCATGAATCACTAATAACTGCTGCAAAAATAATGCGTGATGTTGATTGTGGATCTGTTCCAGTATGTGATGCTAAAAGAGTAATTGGGATGATTACTGACCGAGATATTGTCATTAAATGTATAGCTGACGGGAATGATGCAAATCAAGTGCATTGTCATGACGTCATGACGCACGATGTGATTACATGTTCTCCGGAAATGGATGTTCATGAATGTGCTCAATTAATGGCGAAAAATCAAATTCGCCGAATACCTGTAGTAAACGACAAAGGTGAATTAATGGGTATTTGTGCAATAGGGGATTTAGCTAGAGAGAATATATTTGTCAATGAAGCAGGGGAAGCTTTAAGCGAAATCTCAGAACCAGATCATTATAGCCACTAAAATAAACAACGCTTGGCGCACTAGCACCAAGCGTTTCTTTTAATTAAATTCTTTTTTCAATTGTTCAAATACTTGTTTTAAATCAGCGATGATATCGTCTGCCTCTTCAATACCTACTGAAAAACGTAGTAGACGATCATCCACACCTCGGGCAACTCTTTCCTCATAAGGAATATCAGCATGAGTTTGTGTTGCTGGGTAGGTAATAAAACTTTCAACACCACCTAAACTTTCCGCAAAGGTAATTAATTGAATTTTTTGTAGGAAAGGATTCACCATTTCTGAATGCTTAACGCGGAATGAAAGCATTCCACCTTTTCCTGTATATAATACATCTGTAACTAATGGCTCACTTTCTAGATATGTTGCCACTTTTTTTGCGTTTGCATCATGTTGTTTTAATCGTAAATGCATCGTTTTTAAACCTCGAATAACTAACCAGCTATCCATAGGGGATAATACAAGTCCCATTCCATTATGCGCAAATGCAAGCTTTTCAGATAGTTCTTGTCCTTTTGCAACAACTAAACCTGCTAGTACATCATTGTGACCAGCGATATATTTTGTTGCACTATGTAGAACAATATCCGCTCCATGCTCAATTGGACGCTGGAAATAAGGTGTATAGAAAGTATTATCGACTATAAATAAAATATTATGTTTTTTACAGATAGAAGCAAACTGATCTAAATCAAACTCTAACATTAGCGGGTTTGTTGGTGTTTCAAGGAAGATAGCTTTTGTATTTTCTGTAATTAAACCTTCTACATCTTCTTCAGGTTTAAAGTATTTTGTCGTAATATTATACGATTCACTAAATGTTTTTAATAATCGATAAGTTCCACCGTAGATATCATCGGGTACAATAACTTCATCTCCTGGTCTAAATAATGATAATACTAATTGTACAGCTGCCATTCCTGAACTACAGGCGAACCCTGCATCTCCTGATTCTAAATCCGCGATTCCTTTTTCAAGTATTTCACGTGTAGGGTTTTTAGTACGTGTATAATCATAACCAGTTGATTGACCAATTCCTGCATGTTTATACGCTGTTGACATATAGATCGGTGGATTTACTGCACCAGTTTTTGCATCACTTTGATTACCTAATTGAACTAACTTTGTTTCGATTGCTTTATTTGCCATTGGTTGTTTCACTCATTTCTTTCAATCATTCACATTTAGAAAATATGAATAATTCTTTTTATTTATACAATTTATCATGATAAATTATGCAAAACAACCTGCTTTAAGAAACAATTTCGGAAGTTTTCGGGTAAATATAAAAGTTTTGCTCTAATTTAACAGGGAAGTATCATTAAATACTATCCTTTTCTTTTAATAGATCTCGTATTTCTTTTAATAATTGTTCTTTTGTATCGACTACAGGTGCTGGTTTTGCTTCTTCTTTTTCTATCTTTTTACGGTTTAATTTATTGATTAAACGCAATGCCATAAAAATTGAGAATGCAATGAGTAAGAAATCGATAATAGATTGTAAGAATATACCTAATGAAATTTGTGCTTCTCCCAAGGCTATTACAAATCTCTGCTTTAAATCTATACCACCAAGTATAATACCTACTAGTGGCATGATAATATTATCCACCAATGATGTAACGATTTTACCGAATGCAGCACCAATAACTACAGCTACAGCTAAATCGATAATATTTCCTTTCATGGCAAACGCTTTAAATTCTTTCCACATAAATATACCTCCTTGGTTTTTACAAGTAAATTAGTATAAAATTGTAATGTTCCAACTAATTTTTTTTATTTTTAAAATATCTCAAGGTTTATGAATTATTTCAAATAAAAAGGTATAAGGTGGAAAACTATGGGAAAGAAAAAGAAAAAGAACTATAAAAAGAAACCATGGTTTAGTGCCGGTTTTAAACTATTTTTAATCATCATTTTAATACCGATATGTTTTATAATCTATTATTCATCGTACATAGTTTGGCAACAAATAAGTAAGATCCCGTTGTTGGCTGGCTTGTCATTAACTGAAACAGAAAAATTACAAGCTAACTTTGACTTGAAAATACCAGATGAATATATACCAATCTATATTGCAGCAGGTAAAGAGTATAATGTTCCGTGGACGTTACTTGCAGCTCATCATCGTGTGGAAACTCGTTTTTCAACGATGAATACTCTAATTTCTCCAGTCGGTGCAGAGGGCCATATGCAATTTATGCCTTGTACTTTCGTAGGGTGGAGTCATCCAACTTGTAGCGGATTAGGGGAAGGTGATATTCCTGAATCAGAAAAAACAAATCCCGAAATAATTTATACTTATGGTGGTTATGGTGTTGATGCAAATCGAGATGGGAAAGCTGACCCTTTTCAACTAGAAGATGCGATATATAGCGCAGCAAACTATTTATCTGCCTCTGGTGCTTCTAATGGTGATCTGGAAACAGCAATTTATCATTACAATCATAGTGAAGAGTACGTGGAAGAAGTACTTAACTTTTACCATCAATATGAAAGTGTCAGTCGTGAACTAGAAAACTTAATTTGGTCAGATAATGAATAGTGAAAACGAGTAATAAAAATCGGGTGTTGTCGAACGACAACACCCGATTATTTAAATGTTTTAAGTTGCTTTTCTAAATGCTCGCATAATAAATGTAACAATAAAGATCAAAATAAGAGCGCCTATTAAAGCGGGGAAGATGTGAAAATCAGAAACTTCCCAACCCCAATTTCCAAGTAGAGCACTTCCAATCCATGAACCAATTATCCCGGCAACGATGTTCCCAAAAACACCTCCAGGTACATCTCTCCCAAGAATAACTCCTGCAAGCCATCCTAAAACACCACCAATAATTAAAAACCAAATGAAGCTCATCATAGTTGTCCAACCCCTTCTGAAAGTAAGTTCTTCATTTCTAACACAATAAAACAAATGATTAAGTGTTTGTACTATACATTTTTTATCAAAAACAGAAAAGTATACATTGGATGTTTATATTTTTTGAAAATTTATCACAAATTAATTAAGCGTAATTTATTCAGAAAATTTGCAATATTTACATAAATATTATATAATGTTCACAAGTTAGACAAAAATTAATGATGGGATGGATGCTTACAATGGAGAAGAACAATCATATTAAATTAAATCGCCAAGCATTCGTATTTGCAGTACTTCACACCGTGATTTTACTTAACTTATCATTGGATTTACTATATCTTTATTAATAATTCTTTTGGAGATGTTTTGAAAGTCCAACTTTCAAAACATCTCTAATAAAATTTCGGTATATTAATTGTACGAGCGTAATTTTAATTAGCTAAAAGGTTTCAGATAAGTTCTATCTAACATTAAAATGTAATATTTACATAGATTAATTTAATTTTAAAAATTGCATATACTTTTAAAATTGTCCTTTGTATGTAAAAACAGTGATTGGTCAAATAGCCTTCCTTAAATGAACGTCGAGAAAAAGTTGTCAGATTTTTTTATAATTTCACTCAAGCAGAAAATTCCGCATTTTAATAGGTTGTAAACGATTTCAAAGGGAAATATAATTCTAAATTATACAAATTGTTTGAAAAATACTGTTGACTTAACCTGCTATTTTGTACTATGATGACAACAATTTAAAAATTATTATTCTCTTTCGAACATACTAGCGTTAGTTTTTAACCAAGTTAATTCGCATAATGTATTGATAAGTTTAATAATTTTTTGTGAAAATTACTTAATTACTTAATAGAAATTGTGGGGCGTATCAATAATGAGAAGTGATATGATTAAATTAGGAGTTGATCGTGCTCCTCACCGTAGTCTTTTATATGCTACGGGAAAAGTAAAAGCTAAAGATTTAGGGAAACCTTTTATCGGTGTATGTAATTCTTATATCGATATAATTCCAGGTCATGTACACTTACAAGAGTTTGCTAAAGAAGTAAAAGCAGCAATTATTGAAGCGGGCGGTATTCCATTCGAGTTTAATACTATTGGTGTTGATGATGGAATTGCTATGGGTCACATTGGTATGCGTTATTCATTACCAAGTAGAGAGTTAATTGCAGATTCAGCTGAAACAGTTATAAATGCACACTGGTTTGATGGAGTATTTTATATTCCAAACTGTGACAAAATTACACCGGGTATGTTAATGGCAGCTGCTCGTACAAACGTACCTTCAGTATTTGTTTCTGGTGGACCTATGGAAGCAGGGGTTTCATCTTCTGGAAAACAACTATCATTAACTTCAGTTTTTGAGGGTGTTGGTGCACATAAATCTGGTAACATGTCAGCAGAAGAGTTATTAGATATTGAAAACAACGCATGTCCTACTTGTGGTTCTTGTTCAGGTATGTTTACTGCAAACTCTATGAACTGCTTAATGGAAATGTTAGGTGTTGCTTTACCAGGTAACGGAACAATTGTAGCAACAAGTGAAAGACGCAAAGAATTAATACGTGAAGCTGCAAAACATTTAGTTCGTATGATTGAAGAGGACATTAAACCTCGTGATATTATTACGAAAGAAGCTATAGATGATGCTTTTGCATTAGATATGGCAATGGGTGGTTCAACGAATACTGTCCTTCATACATTAGCTATTGCAAATGAAGCTGGAATCGAGTATAACTTAGAAGATATAAACAAAATCGCTGAAAAGGTTCCTTATTTAGCGAAAATTATGCCAGCATCTGATTATTCAATGGATGATATCAATAAAGCTGGTGGCGTAGAAGCAATCATCAACGAGTTAACAAAAATCCCTGGTGCGATTCATCCTGATCGAATTACCGTTACAGGTAAAACAATGGGTGACTTAGTAAAAGGTCACGAAATTACAAATGAAAAAGTAATACGTACAAAAGATAATCCATATAGTCCTGTAGGTGGTTTATCAGTATTATTTGGTAACATTGCACCTGAAGGTTCTGTCATTAAAGTGGGCGCTGTGGATCCTTCTATCAAAACATTTATCGGTGAAGCAATTGTTTTTGATTCTCAAGATGAAGCTCAAGAAGCAATTGATAACGGAAGTGTAAGGGAAGGCCATGTAGTCGTTATTCGCTACGAAGGTCCAAAAGGTGGACCGGGTATGCCGGAAATGCTAGCACCTACGTCTGCAATTATGGGGCGTGGATTAGGTACAAAAGTTGCTTTGATTACAGACGGTAGATTTAGTGGGGCGTCACGAGGTATATCTATTGGTCACATCTCTCCAGAAGCAGCAGAAGGTGGACCTATTGCATTAATTGAAAATGGCGATATAATTGAAATAGATTTACCGAACCGTACCATTAATCTTCAAGTATCCCAAGAAATTTTAGATAACCGTCGTCAAAACTTACAACCATTCGAACCGAAGATTAAAACCGGTTGGTTAGCTAGATATTCTAAACTTGTAACAAATGCCTCTATGGGCGGCATTATGAAAATATAAAAATTTAATAATTTATAATCGATGATGAGGTTAAAGAGTATAGAGAATTGTATCTACCAGAGAGCCGGGATTGCTGGAACCCGGCGATACAACTATATTCGACTTCCCCTCGGAGTGAGCTGTTAAACGCATTCTGCAATTAGATAGCTCCGGGCATAATTCGAAATGCTCGTTATTAATGAATAGTGTATTCATCTATTCTACATTGAATTTTCAAACTATTTGAAACATTCGATGAAGATGAATAATATCACTATTCACGAGGTAGCTTTTAGCTACGAACAAGGGTGGTACCATGAAAGTCTTTTTCATCCCTTCGCAAAGGTTTTCTTTTGCGTGGGAGAAAAAGGCTTTTTTATTTTATTTTTAAATAGGAGGATTAATAAAAATGACTGCTAATACATCAACGAATGTGAAGATAGATGCCTTACCTTCAACTGAAGACGAAAATTTCAAACCTAAAAATGGTTCGGACTTACTTATTAAGGCATTAAAAGATCAAAATGTTGATACTGTTTTCGGATATCCTGGTGGAGCTGTTTTAAACGTTTATGATGCGATGTACAAAAATCCAATTCGACATATTTTAACACGACATGAGCAAGGTGCAATTCATGCAGCGGAAGGATATGCTCGAGTACTAAATAAACCAGGTGTGGTGATTGCTACATCCGGACCAGGAGCAACCAACCTCGTTACAGGTATTACTGATGCGATGATCGATTCAATCCCTTTAGTTATTTTCACAGGTCAAGTAGCAACGAGTGTAATTGGTTCCGATGCATTCCAAGAAGCGGATATTATTGGTATTACGACTCCTATAACAAAGCATAATTATCAAGTTCACGACGTTCGTGATATTCCTCGAATTGTTAAAGAGGCATTCCATATTGCAAACACTGGACGTAAAGGACCTGTTTTAATAGACTTTCCTAAAAATATATCAGCAGAAATTTTTGATGAAACGGAATTAAACGATGCTCCAATCTATTTACCTGGTTATCAACCAAATACCAAACCGAATTATTTGCAAATTCAGAAAGCTATTCAAGCCATCTCGGAATCAAAGAAACCTCTTGTATTAGCTGGAGCTGGTGTATTATTCGCTGATGCACGCAAAGAATTAACTGAATTTGTCGAAAAGTACAAATTACCAGTTATTAATACACTTTTAGGTTTAGGAAGTATTCACGGTAATCATGAATTATTCTTTGGTATGGCAGGAATGCATGGTGCAGTTGTGGCAAATGACGCGATTCAAAACGCTGACTTACTTATCAATATTGGTGCTCGTTTTGATGACCGATTAACAGGAGATACAAAGCGTTTTGCTCCTAATGCAACGATTATCCATATTGATATCGATCCAGCTGAAATTGGTAAAATTATTCCAACTGATATACCAATTGTCGCTGATGCAAAAGAAGCATTACAAGCTATCCTTAGTAAAGAAATTCCAGCACCGGATACTACGGTATGGCTAGATTACTTATATCAAAAACAAAATGACTTTCCATATTGGTATGAGGAAGACGAACAAGAGATCCTTCCACAACAAATCATTCAAATGGTTCATGCAATTACGAACGGAGATGCAATCGTATCTACAGACGTAGGTCAACATCAAATGTGGGCAGCTCAATATTACAAGTTAAACAATGACCATGGTTGGATTACATCTGGTGGGCTTGGAACGATGGGATTTGGTTTCCCAGCAGCGATTGGAGCACAATTTGCTAAACCAGATAAAAAAGTAGTTGCAATTGTTGGTGACGCTGGATTCCAGATGACAAATCAAGAGCTTGCTGTATTAAAGGAATTTAACCTACCAGTTAAAGTTGTGATCATTAATAATGCGGCTTTAGGTATGGTTCGCCAATGGCAAGAGCTATTTTATGAAGGCCGCTACTCCCAAAGTCTAATGCCTGTTCAACCAGACTTTGTTAAATTAGCAGATGCGTTTGGCATTAAAGGTTATCGCATTACATCTTTAGATGAGGCAGGAGCTATTTTAGAAGAAGCACTTAACTCGGATGAACCAGCAGTTATTGATGCACGGGTTAAACAATTAGAAAATGTATATCCAATGGTAGCATCTGGTAAGGCACTACATGAAATGGTAGGGGTGAAAAAACCGTGAAACGAGTAATAACAGTTTCGGTAATCAATCAAAGTGGCGTACTTAATCGAGTTACAGGTTTACTGATGAAACGCCAATTTAATATTGAATCTATAACAGTTGGTCATACAGAATTATCTAATATATCTAAAATGACATTCGTTGTAAACATTAGTGATGAAGTGAAATTAGAACAACTAATTAAACAACTATCTAAACAAATTGATGTATTAAAAGTAAATGATATTACTGATAAATCAATTGTTCTTCGAGAATTAGCTTTAGTAAAAGTAGTTTCTCCAGCTAATCTAAGGTTAGAAATAAATGCAATTGTTGAGCCATTTAGGCCACAAATTATTGATACATCAAAGAATGTCGTTACTTACCAAGTAACTGGTCATCCAGACAAAATTGATGCATTTATCGAGCTAGTCCGTCCTTACGGAATTAAAGAGTTAACTAGAACTGGCGTTACGGCTTCTGTCCGTGAAACACAACCAGTAGACACACCACAACTTTCTATTCTGAAGTAAGTACTCTTACAAAGGTAGTTAGTATATATAGTTACGATAATTCAAGTTATCGTACTAATTAAAATAAATTTTAAACAAAAATTAGGGGGAAATCCAAATGACAAAAATGTATTATCAAAACGAAATCAATGAAGAAGTATTAAAAGGTAAAAAAATTGCAGTAATCGGTTACGGATCTCAAGGTCACGCACATGCACAAAACTTGAAAGAATCTGGTTTTGATGTAGTAGTAGGTGTTCGCCCAGGTACATCTTTCGATCAAGCTAAAGAAGATGGTTTAGCAGTTAAAACTGTTGCTGAAGCTTCTCGCGAGGCCGATATTATCCAAATTTTACTTCCGGATGAAAGACAAAAAGCTGTTTATGATGCTGAAATTGCACCAAATTTACAACCAGGTAACGCACTTATGTTCGCTCACGGTTTCAACATTCACTTTGGTCAAATCGTACCACCAGCTGATGTTGACGTATTCTTAGTAGCTCCAAAAGGCCCTGGACACTTAGTTCGTCGTACTTATGTTCAAGGTGCTGGTGTACCTGCATTATTCGCAATTTACCAAGATGCTACAGGTGAAGCTCGTGATTTAGCATTAGCTTATGGTAAAGGTATCGGATCTGCTCGCGCAGGTATGCTTGAAACAACATTCAAAGAAGAAACTGAAACGGACTTATTCGGTGAGCAAGCAGTTCTATGCGGTGGTACAACACAATTAGTAAAATATGGTTTTGAAACTTTAGTAGAAGCTGGTTATCAACCAGAACTTGCTTACTTCGAAACATTACACGAATTAAAATTAATCGTTGACTTAATGTACGAAGGTGGAATGGCTACAATGCGCTATTCAATCTCTGATACTGCAGAGTGGGGAGATTATGTAACTGGTCCACGTATCATCGATGAGTCAGTAAAAGCTCGCATGAAAGATGTTTTAACTGATATCCAAAATGGTACTTTCGCAAAAGATTGGATTAACGAAAATGAAACTAACCGTCCTCGTTACACAGAGTACAAAAAAGCTGGTGCTGAACACCAAATCGAAGAAGTTGGCGCTAAATTACGTGAAATGATGCCTTTCATTAGCGAAGGTAAAAAGAAGGTAGTGATTAAATAGTGCGTAAAATAGATATTTTTGATACAACGTTGCGTGATGGAGAACAATCACCTGGAATTAATTTGAACACCCAAGAAAAAATCGAGATCGCAAAGCAACTAGAACGACTAGGAGTTACAGTAATTGAAGCAGGCTTCCCTGCTTCAAGCCCTGGTGACTTTGAGGCTGTTAACCGAATTGCAGGCACAGTTAAAAACTCAATCGTTACAGGTCTTGCTCGTTGTGTTCAAGGCGATATCGACCGTGCTTGGGAAGCATTAAAAATTGCTGAACAGCCACATGTGCACGTATTCCTAGCTACAAGCCCAATTCACATGCAATATAAATTGAAAAAAACACCTGATCAAGTACTAGAACAAGCAATTGATGCTGTTAAATATGCAAGAAAATTCTTCCCATTGGTAGAATGGTCTGCTGAAGATGGTTTCAGATCTGATCGCGAATTTTTAGTTCGTATCATCGAAAAAGTTATTGAAGCTGGGGCTACAACGATTAATGTACCTGATACAGTTGGATATGCTTCACCACAAGAATACGGTGATCTATTTAGATATTTACGTGAAAACGTTCGTGGTTCTGAAAATGTAAAATTTTCAGCTCACTGTCACGATGACTTAGGGTTAGCTGTAGCTAACTCAATAGCAGCAATGGAAAATGGCGCTGACCAAATTGAATGTACAATCAATGGTCTTGGTGAACGTGCTGGAAATGCCGCACTAGAGGAAATTGCAGTAGCACTTCATATTCGTAATGATTTTTATCCAGTTGAAACAGGAATTAATTTAAAAGAAATTAAACGTACTTCTCAACTCGTGAGTCGTTTAACTGGTTCTTTAATTCAACCTAATAAAGCCGTGGTAGGGAAAAATGCCTTTGCTCATGAATCAGGTATTCACCAAGATGGGGTATTAAAACATAAAGAAACTTATGAAATTATTTCTCCTGAATTAGTAGGTGAGGGTGAAGTACCTTTAGTATTAGGTAAGCACTCTGGTCGTGCGGCATTTAAAGACCGTGCCATTAAAATGGGTTATGAATTATCAGATGAAAAATTAAACAACGCGTTCCAAGAATTTAAAAAGTTAGCTGACCGTAAAAAAGAAATTACTGAAGACGATCTAATCACTTTATTAACTGAACAACAAGTATTAATAGAAGATATACCATTATATGAATTAAATAGTGTTCAGGTTTCTTATGGTACTGACAACATCCCTACAGCAACAGCTTCTGTTTTAACTCCAGATGGAGAAGTGAAAACAATTGCAGCTACTGGTGCTGGTTCAGTGGAAGCGATATTCAATACGCTAGAACAGTTAGTAAATTCTAAAGTGAATGTACTTGATTTCCAAGTGAAATCAGTTAGCAAAGGTCGGGATGCATTAGCTGATGCAGTAGTAAATGTAAGAATTAATGGTTTTGTCACAACAGGACGTGATTCTTCACAAGACGTACTTGAAGCTACTGCTAATGCATTTATTGACGCAATCAATCGTAACATTATTCACGAAAACATTAGACAGAAACAAACTGCTGAAGTGTAAAATTAAACGCCATCAAATGATTACGTTTGATGGCGTTTCTATAAAAGCTAATTAGTACACGAATAAACTTTAATTGGAAACTTGTGATTACTTCCAAAAGATTATATGGTAATGCGATTTCGCACTTCGATTTTTTACTTCATTCATCAACTATTACTACGAAACAGAAGGTTTCGTTTAAAGATCAAGGAAAATACAGACGTTGTGAAGAATGAAGTAAAAAAAGCCTCTGGCGGCTGTATCAGATTTTCATCAGATCTTTTAGATTTCAAGAAATTCTGAACAGCAATTACGTCATAGTCAATTTGATAAATAGAAAGGTGTATAACAATGGAAAAGAAAATTACAATTTTACCTGGCGATGGAATTGGTCCTGAAGTAATTAATTCTGCTGTTCGAGTATTACAAGCAATCGGGATACGATATCAACATGAATTTCACTTAACTTATGCAGCAATTGGTGGAGCCGCAATCGACCAATATAATAATCCACTACCAGACGAAACGATTGCTTTATGTCAAGAAAGCGATGCAATTTTATTAGGTGCAGTAGGCGGGCCAAAATGGGATAACAATCCACCTGAATTACGACCTGAAATAGGATTGCTCAAAATTCGTAAAACTTTTGATTTATTTGCAAACCTTCGCCCTGTAAAAGCATTTCCTAGTTTACTAGGTGCTTCTCCATTGAAACGCGAAGTTGCGGAAAACGTAGACTTAATGATTGTTCGAGAATTAACAGGTGGTATTTACTTTGGAGAAAAACATCGCGATTTTGATCAAGCGAGCGATTTAAATATTTATACACGACAAGAAATTGAACGTATTGTTGATAACGCTTTTGAAATGGCTCGTTTACGTAGAGGGAAACTTTGTTCAGTTGATAAGGCAAACGTTTTAGAAACCTCTCGATTATGGCGTGAAGTTGTTGAAGAAAAGAAAGCACAATATCCGGATATAGAAGTGGAGCACAATCTAGTTGACTCAGTAGCTATGAAGCTTATTACGAACCCTGGTCACTATGATGTAGTAGTTACTGACAACATGTTTGGTGATATTTTGAGTGATGAAGCTTCTGTTATTACAGGTTCACTGGGAGTATTACCCTCTGCATCTATTCGTAATGATAATTTCGGACTATATGAACCGATCCATGGTTCAGCTCCTGACATTGCTGGTCAAGGAAAAGCAAACCCAGCAGCAACAATTCTATCTGTAGCAATGATGTTACGTTATTCATTTGGCTTAAAAGAAGAAGCTACAGAAATTGAAAGAGCAGTTAGTACTGTATTTGAAGATGGTTACTTTACTGCCGATTTAGCAATGCATGATTCCCGTCCATTAACTACTGACGAATGGACTGAACGTGTAATTGCTGAAATAAATACAAATTTTGTAGCTGATAGTATAGTAGAATCTTATATTTAAAGGATTGGTGAAGAGTGATGGCAAAAAATATTATAGAAAAAATTTGGGACACACACGTTGTTCATCAAGAAGAGGGCAAACCGGATTTACTTTATATCGATCTTCATTTAATTCATGAAGTAACATCACCACAAGCTTTTGAAGGATTACGTTTAGCTGGTCGTAAAGTACGCCGTCCTGATTTATGTTTTGCAACAATGGATCATAATGTACCAACAAAAAACTTACCAACGATTAATGATCCAATTGCGAAGAAACAAATCACAACTCTTGCAGAAAATGCAAAAGAATTTGGTGTCCAATTAGCTGATATTGGTCATCCAGATCAAGGTATCGTCCATGTAATTGGACCAGAATTAGGGTTAACGCAACCTGGTAAAACGATTGTTTGTGGTGATTCACATACTTCAACACATGGTGCATTTGGTGCATTAGCATTTGGTATCGGTACATCTGAGGTAGAACATGTATTATCCACTCAAACATTATGGCAAAATAAGCCTAAAACAATGGAAATTCGAGTAAATGGCCAACTTGGTGTTGGTGTTACAGCGAAAGACATTATTTTAGCTATTATAGCCAAATGGGGAATTGGTATCGGTACTGGACACATCGTTGAATTTACAGGTGAAGCAATTCGTTCTTTGACTATGGAAGAAAGAATGACAATCTGTAATATGTCAATTGAAGCTGGTGCAAAAGCCGGATTAATATCTCCAGATGAAAAAACTGTAGAATTTTTACGTGGTCGCCGTCACGCGCCGAAAGATGATAAATTCGAAGAAGCAGCTAAGTACTGGTTAAGTTTAGCTTCTGATTCAGACGCATCATACAATGTTGTTCTTGAAATCGATGCAGATGAAATCGAACCAATTGTAACGTGGGGAACAAATCCATCAATGGGTACTGGTATATCTAATACAGTACCTACTTCAGAAGACTATGAATCAGAATCTGATAAACAAGCATTGAAGAAAGCACTAGCTTATATGGGATTAGAAGAAGGTCAACCAATTGAATCAATTGAGATTCAACATGTATTTATTGGTTCATGTACAAACTCACGTCTTTCTGATTTAAGAAGTGCTGCAAGTATTGTAAAAGGTAAAAAAATCCATCCGGGTGTTCGTGGTATTGTTGTACCGGGTTCTTGGTCTACGAAAAAAGCAGCTGAAGAGGAAGGTTTGCATCAAATTTTCCTAGAATCAGGTTTTGAATGGCGTGAATCAGGATGCTCTGCTTGTCTAGGGATGAATGAAGATACAATACCATCTGGAGAACGTTGTGCTTCTACATCTAACCGTAACTTTGAAGGACGACAAGGTGCTGGAGCACGTACACATCTAGTAAGTCCGGCAATGGCAGCTGCTGCAGCAATCGAAGGTCACTTTGTGGACGTACGCAAATACGTTAAACAAGCACAAGAAGTTTAGAAAGGTAGGGTAATATCATGGAACCTATTAATCAAGTAACGAGTGTCATCACACCATTAGATCGTAAAAATGTAGATACAGACCAAATTATTTCAAAAGAGTTTTTAAAACGTATTGAACGTACAGGTTTTGGACGTTTCCTATTCTATCACTGGCGTTTTGATGAACAAGGAAATGAAATTACTGACTTCGTATTAAATAAACCAGAATTTAAGGGATCTCAAATACTAGTTGCACAAGATAATTTTGGTTGTGGTTCTTCTCGTGAACATGCACCATGGGCAATTTTAGATTACGGATTCCGAGTGGTTATTGCACCAAGCTTTGCGGACATTTTCCATAACAACTGTTTCAAAAACGGTATTTTACCTATTAAATTAACAGAAGCTGAATGCGATGAAATTCTTGCTAAAGGAAAAGAAAACCCATATTCAGTAGAAGTTAGCTTAGAAATGCAAACAGTTAGTGGAGAAGACGGTAAAGTATACAACTTTACAATCGATCCTTACTACAAAGAAATGTTATTAAATGGTTGGGATGAAATTGCATTAACATTTAAATATGATGATAAAATTTCTGAATATGAAGCGAAACGAATTGCTTATTAATTAAAAAAGTTAACGACTCTATCATGCAACTAAGCATTAAAGTGATGAATAAACAAAAGGATGCTCAATCATTGAGCATCCTTTTTTATAATATAACCATTGCTTGAGAACCTAATGCTTTAAACGTGCTAAAGAAGACTCTTTCATCGATTGTTTGATAACCTGACATAGGGTTCATTATTGTTACTTTACCATCAGCATACCCCGTTAGTACAACTGCATGTAAATTCATAAAAATTGGATGTTTTTCATTGGTACCTTCAATAATCCAATGACCCATTGTTCTTGGTGCTTTCCAATCGATGGTTGTCCAAGTTAATACCGGTACACCTGAATTTACATAGGATAGAATTTCTTCCCTTGAAACATCACTTAAATTTAAGGCTTTATAATTACTATTATTTTCAAAAAGTACTTGATTTGCAACTTCCACTATCGGATCAGCAAATACATAATATCCACCTTCTCTTTTTGATGGATCACCTGCATATGCTTCATATGGGTTGGGGCCAAAAAGTTGGTTGCCCTTAGATATCACTGGAGAAGTAGGTAAATAATCTTCTACTAAAGTCATTTTATCAACATCAATTCCATAATAGTTTAAAATAGCGGTCAATGAAGTGATCTCACATCCATTTGGAAGTTCTGGATTTTGTTTCACAATCGGTACCGCTAAACTTTCTGTCGAAAACGCATTAAAAGTTTCGATTGTAATGTACGGTTTTTCCGGATCAAATACGACAAATTCTCTCGTTTGTTCCGATAATTCACCAGTTAATTCATTTTTATATACAATGACTTCGTATGGTTCATCTGGTTCAACCATGTCAAAAACTGCTTTACCATCATCATTAACTTCTGCAATTGCTATTTTTTCTTTTGTTTCAAAATCTATTAGAGCAATAGTTACATTCTTAACGTTCGTCGTACTTGAAAATTCAACAGTGTGTACTGTCAATTTATTGCTATTTTTTTCGGCTTCCGTTGATACCTGTTTACTATAAACTTTTTTCTGCTCAGTATTCATCGTAAATTCTTTAGAACTACAGCCAAAAAGAATGGCAGTGCAAGATAGAGGTACTAGTATTTTTTTTGTGAAATTAGTTTTATCTATCATATACATGCACATCCTTCTAAAAAATATAGTTTGTTGAACATATTGTCTGCATACGTTAAAAATATATACTAGTACAACTTAGAGAATCTAGATATTTATTAGTTTAATACTATTTAATGGCAGCAGGGATTCAATAAACTCATTATTTAGCACTACCACTTACAAAATTTGTATCTTTATAGTACATATTTTTAACTAAGACATTTGGTCCTAAGCATTTAACGGCCGGACAATGACAATTTAATGATTTAGCTAAATCACCTTCAAGCCATTTTTCAAATATTTCAGGGAGTGAGTCTGTTTGAACATTCCCTAGTGCTGGAGTATCACCAAAGTCAGTAACAATAACTTCCCCAGTAAATATATTAACGTTTAAACGCGATCTTCCATCTGGATCATTTCTAAGAGTTACGTTTTTCGACTCACGTAATCGTTTTAATAATACTTGATCTTCTTCCTTTATACTACATGGATAGAAGGGGAGTGTACCAAATAACATCCATGTATTTTCGTCACGAATATCAAGAAGTCGATGAATCGCTGTACGTGTTTCCTCTAGTGAAAGAGCAGAAAGTTGAGACGCAAAGTCAGATGGGTACATTGGATGGATTTCATGACGGGCGCACTTCATTTCATGAACAATTTGATGGTGGATGTGCTCAATATAAGGAACTGTATTTTTATTAAGCATCGTTTCAGCAGAAACCATTACTCCTTGTTCAGCCAACATTCTAGAGTTTTCAATCATACGTTGAAAAAGGCTAGCACGTTGATCAAATGTTGGTTTTCTCTCCATCATCGCAAAACCTGTTTCTACAAATTCTTCAACTGTACCCCAGTTATGCGATATATGTAATACATCTAAATAAGGCGCTATCTCTAAGTAACGTTCTCCATCTACTGTTAAGTTTGAATTCATTTGAGTTCGAACGCCACGTTCATGTGCATATTTTAATAAAGGTTTAACGTAGTTTTGAACAGATTTTTTATTTAACATCGGCTCTCCACCAGTAATACTAATAGATCTTAGATTTGGTATTTCATCGAGCCTTTTAATCAAAACATCTAAAGGTAACGCTTGTGGGTCTTTAGATTGTAGCGTATATCCAACTGCGCAATGAGCACATCTCATATTACATAATGTTGTTGTCGTAAATTCAACATTGGAAAGCGTTAATTTTCCGTGTTGTTCTATATCCATATAGGCTTCCCAAGGGTCAAATTGAGGTGTTAATTTTTCTAACGTATTCATAGTTTTCGATCTTCCTTTCAAAGAAACATTCTCTCATAGATTTCTAGTTTCGAAAACTAAATAATGACCTAACTAGAGCAATTTATTCAAATTTGTCAAAAAATATACTAAAATGATAGGTATTCATAACACATAATATTATTATGTAAACTGAATGTATAAAAAGAAATGGATCATAAGATTATGAATCCACTTCATCCATTGTCGTTGTAATTAGACTATTATTTTCACTGTAAAACACTTCTCCTAACTTATTTTCAATAACCGTTTTCTTCAATTTGATCTTTGAAAAATTCATTGCTTGCACATTGTAACGGTATTTATCATTTCGAATAATACTATCTGAGACATATATGGCAGAACGATTTTGTGCGTGTAAATCTGATTGATGTCCATCCGTCATTTGCACTCCATCTAAATCAACTGTTGACTCATAATCGAGCCAAATTTGAGGTTTTAAATGCTTTGCAATATAACTATCGCGAATAAATACTTCACTATGATTTTGAATTAATAAACCATTTCGTTTTCCGTCAACTAATTCACTGTTATTAATAATTAGTGAACTATCATTCACTACTATTTGCGCTAGCGCATGATGACTAATATGACTATTTATGAAATTAGAAATTGAATTTCGAGTTATTTTAATTCCATAGGAGCCACCATTAAAAATTTGACAATGCTCAAATATAGCGGTCGAATGATCACTTACTTCAATCTGTACTTGATCACAATTATAAAATTTAGTTTCAAAAATAAAAAGTTCACTTTTATTTACTGCAATAATACTTTTCCCATTGAATAATTCACTTTGTGACAAGGTAATGATGACATTCGTTTTGCATGCAATATGAGGCATATAGTTATCAAAGAATTTTGATAGTTCAATATCAACAATTGATTTTTCAATTGCTAATATTCCGTTCCCTTTATTCTCCATAATCTCACATTCGAAAATATTTAGTTCTGCATCAATTAAGGTAAAAGCGGAACTTTCATGTTTTGATATTTCGCTTTTAACTAAGGATGCACTTCCTTTTTTATCTATAAACAGACCAATATAAGAACCATCCTTAATAATACATTGAGACATTGAACAAATTGAGTGATCTGTAATATAAACTTGAGATAAATTATGATATTTTATAATGGTTTCATTAAAATTGACAATAGACTGTTCCTTAATCTTAATGCCTATTTCGTTTCCAGAATGGATATGACACTGTTCGATATTTACCCTCGATTTATTTGAAATTAATAGGTTTTCTTTTTGGTGATGTGATACTTCACAATAGGAAAGGCTTGCTTCAGTAAGATCTTTAAAATAAATTCCTGATTCTTTGCCGTGTTGAATCATACAATGTTGGCCTTTAAAAGTACTTTCTTCAATCCATATTTGAGGTAATTTGTGATAGCGAACTGTGCTATTTTGTAGTGCAATTACTGACTGATTTAACCCGTAAATGCCATTTCCATCTCCACGTTCAAAAATACTTCCAAAATCCTCAAAAGATGAATGGTCTACAATGATTTGTGTACCATAATGTTGATGAAAATGGTTTTTATCAGAATAAAGTTTTGATTGATTCTTGAGCCAAAAGCCATGTTTCGTATTTGTAAATTCACATTGTTCGACTATTGCCTCAGAGTCTTGTAAAAGAACTTGCATTTTTCCATTACTATGGAAGATACAGTTTTTAAAATATGCTTTTGAGTTATTTAATAATGCAACTGCAACTTCTTTTGCATTCGTTAACTCACATTTTTCAAGATTAATAGTGCCTTTATTTACAGATAAAAGCGTATCAGTTTTACTGCCTATTAACCGACAGTTTTCTAATTTCAAATTTCCTTCAACATAAATTTGTGAAGTAGGGGAAATTGTAACATTTTGAAGTGTCACTTGGACGGAATTCGGAATGATAAAAATTCCTTCCATTACCGTTTCCTCGTCTCCACTTGCAGAAATTAAAACATCTTTATCAAATTGAATCGATTCTCTATACACTTTAGGTGATAGTTTAATTTGATCACCTTTTTTAGACCTCTGAATGGCACGCCTCATTGTTTTCACATTTGAAAAGAACGTAGAAAACAGTTTCAAGATGGCCATAGAAACCCTCCTTCACAGTAAATCTGGTTGATATTTCTATTTTTACTAAAATAAACGGTATTTAATCGTTTTCTTAACAACTATTTTTAATTAATATTCATTTTTAACAAATCAGTTGGGAATTAATTTTACATACTTGAACTTATGCAATTGAGTAAGCTCGAAAGAACGCTCGCGTTTGTAAGTTTTAGCAAAGTTATGGAAGTAATTAGAGGAAATATTGAAGCTTTTTGTAAGTTTAAAAAAGTTTAAGTCAATTAGTCAAAATTATTTATTAATAGCATTTCTAAATTATGAAGGTTAAAATTGTACCCGAATGCTTCAATCACTATAGGGGGACAACATGAAAGAGAAACTAGAACTATTAATTCAAATGGAACAAATAGAACGAGAACAATATATGAATTCTCATGGAACTCAATTATTAGACGAGATGACTATGTATATTGGATACCCTGAAGATGAATTACGTGATAAATTAAATTATCGATTGTTTATTGAACTGTTATCAGCAAATATGCTTACAAAAGAACAAATGACAGATCTCGTCATTAAATTATCTGGTAAAGATTTTTTGTTTCATTCAATAGGAGAAAGGGAAGGCGATAACGTTTTTATTCGTTCGTTCTCCGCACTATGGCTAACAGGACTTCTACATGTTGATTCTCAAATTCATTTCCTAACTTTGGAGGAAGCTGCCAACATCCTTAGGGAAACAACTCCTTATTTAAGCCGTGAAAATGACGTTCGTGGATTCCTAGGTGAAAAAGGTTGGGCCCTTGCAATTGTAAACGGTGCAGAACTTACTAATGCCATAGTTAGCCATCCAGCTTTCGAACTCCATTTTTCTGCAAAAATATTAGAAGGAATAAAAGAGAGTTTTTGGAAAGGTTCTGTATATATTCATGATGAGGAAGAAAACCTTTGTAAAATCATTGAACGATTAATCTCGAAAAATATTCCTGAAGAAATTTTAATCGAGTGGGTTGAACAGATATTTGATAAACTACAATATTATTTGTTATCTCATGGTTATACACCACAATATTTTGCGGCTCGAACAAATACACTTCATTTTATGAAACAATTCTATTTTCTTTTAAAATTCACGCGTCAAATGCCAGAACTAATGGGGATTGTCTCAATTTTTATAGGAAAATGGGCGAAGCAGTAAGTAAATGAGGTGAAAATTTGCGAAAACGTGTAACTAGAATTTTTTTATTTATAATAGTAGTAATTGCATTAGCATATCTATTTCATTTTTATTTTACTCATATAGAAGGCGATAGAAAGAATACACCTGAAGAGGCTTTACCAACAGATCAACAATATGTATGGATTGAAGGTCCAAAAACAGATAAGGAACATCGCTATTTCTTCCTATCAAATGGAAATTATTTTGGGACAGGTACTGTGACGAAAAATTTAACCGGGTGGAGCTCTGAAGATGGGGTATATTCTAAATTGCCTAATACATTAGTTGAGAATAATATCTCTCAAGCATATTCTGATAGTAAAATATTATATGGTCTGATTAAACCAATGGGTGATATAAAAGTTACAGTCAACGGAGTAGAAACAGAAATTCTACACCTAAATCATCTAGCAAATGATATTGTAAATTTATATAATGTAGAGGGTTATTTCATTTGGTTTATAGATTTATCTCAACTCGATAATAAAGAAACATATACTATTAAAGTCCTTAATACTAACGATGAGGTTCTAAATGAACTTGTAATTTAACCTTCAATATAAATTTTGAGATAGTGATTACTCAAAATTGTCATGAATTTACTCATTTTTGTTCAATTTGACGGTCATAAATATAACTTATTACAAAGCATAATTTTAATGTAATTTACTTATGAATACAAATCATGTATTATGAACATTGGAGAAAAGAAGCTTAGTAAAAACTGGCCTTTTCAAAAAGATTAATAGGGGGAGTACAAATGGCAAGCAATTTACACAACAGCCGTGCTTCATTTGAAGTAAATGGTAAAACGTATAACTATTATCGTTTACGTGCAATCGAAGAAGCTGGTATCGCAAACGTATCACGCCTTCCATACTCAATCAAAGTATTATTAGAATCTGTATTACGTCAATATGATAACTACGTAATCAAAGACGAACATGTAAACAATTTAGCAAAATTCGGTAATGGAGCGGATCCAGAAGGTGAAGTACCATTCAAACCTTCTCGTGTAGTATTACAAGACTTCACTGGAGTACCAGTAGTAGTTGACTTAGCTTCTTTACGTTCAGCAATGAAAGAATTAGGTGGAGATCCTGCAAAAATCAATCCAGCTATTCCAGTTGACCTTGTAATTGACCACTCAGTACAAGTTGACAAATATGGTAATTCTTCTGCATTACAAGCGAACATGGATTTAGAATTTGAACGTAACGCAGAACGTTACAATTTCTTAAAATGGGCTCAAACAGCTTATGATAACTTCCGTGCTGTACCACCAGCAACAGGTATCGTGCACCAAGTTAACTTAGAGTATTTAGCTCCAGTTGTTCACGTTAAAGAAAACGAAGATGGTTCATTCGAAACTTTCCCAGATTCAGTAGTAGGTACTGACTCACATACTACAATGATTAATGGTATCGGCGTACTTGGATGGGGTGTAGGTGGTATCGAAGCTGAAGCAGGTATGCTTGGACAAGCTTCATATTTCCCAATTCCAGAAGTTATCGGTGTTAAATTAACTGGTGATCTTCCAAACGGTGCAACTGCAATGGACTTAGCATTAAAAGTAACTCAAGTATTACGTCAACGCGGCGTAGTAGGTAAATTCGTTGAGTTCTTCGGTCCTGGCGTATCTAAATTACCATTAGCTGACCGTGCAACAATTTCAAACATGGCTCCTGAATATGGTGCAACATGTGGTTACTTCGCTATTGACGAAGAATCATTAAATTACATGCGTTTAACAGGACGTGAAGAAGAGCATATCGCTGTAGTTGAAGCTTATTTAAAAGCTAACAACATGTTCTTCGATCCAACTTTAGAGCCTGTTTACACTGACGTTTTAGAAATTAAATTAGAGGACATTCAACCAAACCTATCTGGTCCAAAACGTCCACAAGATTTAATTCCTCTTTCTGATATGAAAGCTCGCTACCATGAAGCAGTAACTGCTCCAATGGGTGTTCAAGGCTTTGGTTTAACAGAAGATGAATTCGCTAAAACTGCTACAGTTAAATTTGCAGATGGCGATGTGGAAATGCCAACAGGTGCTGTAGCGATCGCTGCAATCACTTCTTGTACAAACACATCTAACCCATACGTTCTTTTAGCTGCTGGTTTAGTTGCAAAAAAAGCAGTTGAAAAAGGTATTCAACCACCTGCATGGGTTAAAACTTCTTTAGCACCAGGTTCTAAAGTAGTAACTGGTTACTTAGAAGAATCAGGTTTACAATCTTACCTTGACCAAATCGGTTTCAACACTGTAGGTTACGGTTGTACAACATGTATCGGAAACTCAGGTCCATTACTTCCTGAAATCGAGGAAGCAATCAAAGGGAACGATTTATTTGTAACTTCAGTTCTTTCTGGTAACCGTAACTTCGAAGGTCGTGTACACCCACTTGTAAAAGCAAACTACTTAGCATCACCACCACTTGTTGTTGCTTACGCATTAGCTGGTACAGTAGATATCGACCTACAAAAAGACTCTTTAGGTAAAGACAAAGATGGTAACGATGTATTCTTCGCTGACATCTGGCCTTCAACTGAAGAAGTAAATGAAGTATTAAACAGAGTAGTTACTCGTGAATTATTCCAAAAAGAATATGAAACTGTATTTACTGCAAATGAAAAATGGAATGCAATTGAAACATCAACTGAGTCTCTATACACATTTGATGAAAAATCAACTTACATCCAAAACCCACCATTCTTCACTGGTCTTTCTAAAGAGCCTGAAGCAATCAAAGGTCTTGATGGATTACGTGTAATCGCTAAATTTGGTGACTCAATTACAACTGACCATATTTCTCCAGCTGGTGCAATCGGTAAAGATACACCTGCAGGTAAATATCTACAAGAAAACGGTGTTGCAATCCGTGACTTCAACTCTTATGGTTCTCGTCGTGGTAACCACGAAGTTATGATGCGTGGTACATTTGCAAACATCCGTATTCGTAACCAAGTTGCTCCTGGTACAGAGGGTGGATTCACTACTTACTGGCCAACAGGAGAAGTTGAGTACATTTATGACGCAGCTATGAAATACCAAGAACAAGGTACTGGTTTAGTAGTACTTGCTGGTAATGACTACGGTATGGGATCTTCTCGTGACTGGGCTGCAAAAGGTACATTCCTACTTGGAATTAAAACTGTAATCGCACAAAGCTACGAACGTATTCACCGTTCTAACCTAGTAATGATGGGTGTTTTACCACTTCAATTCTTACCAGGTGAAAGTGCAGAATCTTTAGGACTAACTGGTAAAGAAGAAATCTCTGTTAACTTAACAGACGATGTTAAACCACGTGACATCCTAACAGTAACTGCTAAAGCTGAAGATGGCACAGTAAAAACATTCCAAGCTCTAGCTCGTTTCGACTCTGAAGTAGAAGTTGATTACTACCGTCATGGTGGTATCTTACAAATGGTACTTCGTAACAAAGCATTAGAGAACTAATTCTTGTAATATAAAACGGTAAATATCTCAATTAGAGATATTTACCGTTTTTTTATATTTTCTATTGTTATTCTATAAAAATAGTTATAAAATTTTATTGTAAAATAATTAGATAGAATATTTACAATTTTTTTACATTTATAGAGTAATACTTAAATAATCTTTTATTATAGTAAGTTTGTATTTGTAAATTCTAATTCGGAGGTTTTTAAATTTGAAGAAAAAAACAGTGTCTAAAGTTTTCAATGCAACATTAGCTACATCAGTTATTGTTGGATCTGGATTATTAGTTGCTCCAGTTCAAGCAGAATCAATTTCATTTAAAGATGTTAAAAAAGATAGTATTTATTACAATGGGATTAGCGGACTTGCAAAATTAGGTGCAATTCATGGTTATCCGAATGGTACATATAAACCACAAAATGATATTACACGTGGAGAAATAGCTAAAATCATTGCTAATGCTTTAAATTTAAAAACGGAAACTATTGTAAACCCAGGTTTCACAGATGTTTCAAATGATCACATTTTTTATAATGAAATTGCAGCTTTAAAAGCAGCAGGAATTGTAAAAGGCCATGGAAATAACAAATTTAAACCAGATGAAAACATTACACGTGCTGAATTGGCAGTAATTATTGCTAAGGCATTTAACTTAAATAAAGCAAACTTTGGCGAATTACCATTTAATGATGTTGAATCTAATAACTTTGCTAAAGATGATATTAAGAGATTACTAGATAACGAAGTAACAGTAGGAACTTCAGCTACAACTTTTGCTCCAAAAGAAGCTGTAACTAGAGAACAAGCGGCTTTATTTATTTACAAAGCACTAAATGTTGAATCTACTACAACTGAACTAACAATTATGCATAGCAACGATACACACTCAAGGGTAGAAAATGCACCTAAACGTGCGGCAGCTGTGAAAGATATACGTGCAAAAAAACCAGATGCATTATTATTAGATGCTGGGGATATGACAACCGGAACACTATATTATAACTTGTTTAAAGGACAAGCTGATTTAGAATTCTTTAACTATATGCAATATGATGCAGTAACATTTGGTAACCATGAGTTTGATGCTGGATCTACTCAAGAAGGTCACCAACCATTAGTTGATTATATTAAAGGTGCAGATTTCCCATTTGTATCAGCAAACATTGACTTTTCTAAAGACGAAAAATTCACTGGTTTATTCTCCGATTTAGTTTCTAGTGAACCAGAAAATGGTAAAATTTATAACGGTATCGTTAAAGAAGTTAATGGTGAAAAAGTAGGTATATTTGGTTTAACAACACAAGAAACTGAAGCAATTTCTTCACCAGGAGCAATTACTTTTGAAAACTATATTGAAGAAGCTGAAAAAGCTGTAAAGGCATTCGAAGATCTAGGTGTAGATAAAATCGTTGTACTTTCTCACCTTGGATATGATGATAACCCGGAAATTGATAATGACCTTGAATTAGCTAAAGCTGTTAATGGTATTGACATTATTGTTGGAGGGCACAGTCATACGAATCTAGATGGACCTGTTGCAGTTACTGAAGATGCAAAAGGGTTAGCAAAAGATGCTACTTTAATTGTCCAAGCTTATCAGTATAGTGATTTCTTAGGTACATTAGACGTTGTGTTTGATGATAAAGGGGTTATCGTCGACTATAAAGGAGAACTAGTTAAACTTGGAGATTATACAGCTGATCCAACAGCTTTAAAATTGTTAAAACCATATCAAGATGAAGTTAATGCATTTGGAGAAACTGAAATTGGTGTAACAGCTGTAGCTGAACTAGAAAACCCTAGAACAGGTGACGACCCTACTAAACCAAGTGTACGTAAAAACGAAACGATTCTTGGTAACTTAATTACGGATGGTATGCTAGCTAAAGCTAAAAACTTTACAGAAAAAGAAGTAGTATTAGCTGTCCAAAATGGTGGGGGAATTCGTTCAAACATTCCTGCTGGAGCGATCACCGTTTCTGAAGTAATTACTGTTTTACCATTTGGTAACACTTTAGCACTTATGGATGTAACTGGAGCAGAATTAAAAGCTGCATTTGAACATAGTTTAGGTCAATACCCAGCTGAAAATGGCGGATTCCTGCACGTTGCTGGCGCAAAAGTAGAATTTGACTCTACTAAACCAGCAGGGGAAAGAGTAGTTAGCATTACGTATAAAGATGCTTCTGGAAGTTATGTAGCTTTAGAAAACTCAAAAACTTATACTATAGCAACAAATGCTTTCACTGCTAAAGGCGGAGATGGGTACGATATGTTCTCTAAAGCTTACGTAGAAGGTCGCGTGACTGATTTAGGCTTATCAGACTGGGAAAATCTACAAGAACATTTACTATCATTAGATGCACTTCCAACTGAAACAGAAGGAAGAATTGTAGACATTTCTGTAAAATAAACGATTAATCTAACTTTACAAATGAACAGTATAGAGAGTGGATAAAACTCTCTATACTGTTTTTCTATTAATAGACTTTTCTTTTATTACAGTACACTAAGTAAGTTTTTAATTGTAAAGTTTATCGAATATACTTATTTTACCTTGAAAACAGTTATTATTATTTGTAAAATAGAATATAATAGGGAAAAAACTAACAATTTTAATCTCTGACTTTTTGAAAGAGGTTCGGTAAATATGGAGAAAAGATATTGTATTTTTGCTAAATTTCGTGATGGGCGGTTTTATTTATTAAATTTTAATAAACATGAAATTTTAGAATGTCTTGAAAAAGTTCCGCCAGCACAAGGTTTATTAGCAATCGCAAATTGGCCAATCGATCAAGAAACAGAGATAGAATTTTTCTTAGAACTAATTAATGGCAATGTAGTTTATTATCACATTATGGATCGCATTGCTAATACTAAAAACACTGTAGTATTTGATAAAAAAGAATTGGACCAATAAAAACGTGCAATCATATTACAATGATTGCACGTTGATTTTTACCATTCAATATTTGCGATTATTCCTTCATCATCGTGAAGATCGAGTACAATTCTTGCAGACATTGAATCGCGTTGTAACTGTTCATCAATGTAAACTCTGATTGCAGTTATAAAATTCACAGTATTGTATACATCCAGTTGACCATTAACAGAAGCCTCAGCAGTAAAACCACCAATATCATCATACATTAACTCAACTTCTACCTCACTGGGGTCAACTTTTCTAAACTTTGCATGAAATAAACATAAAGCATTTACTACTTCTTGTTCACTTAATGTTATTTTCTCCAATTTTCCGTAACCTCTTTATCTTTTCTACGTGTAATCATTTGGAAGATTTTAACGCAAAGCGCGATAATTACCACAATAGCAATCGCGTTAATGGCAAATCCTAAGATGTTACCGATCATTCCCATATCTGAGAATAGACTACCGAATAATAAACCTGCTAATCCACCTACGAATAAACCTTTCATCAAGCCTCCAGCAGTAAAGCCGCCGCCTTTGTTGGTTGTATTTGTATTATTTGTAGATTTGTTTACAGTAGATGTGTTTGTTGTATCAGCATCTTTGTTTTGAATGTTTGTATTATTACTCCCTGGTGTGCTCGAAAATCCCTTTTTTCCAGATTTGTAAGATTTCGCCTCAGCAGTTTCCACATCATCACCAAAAAGAAATACAGAGCCTACACTTGAAAATGCTAAAGTAAAGGCAAGTAATGTAGCTGATAGAAGTATAGATATTTTTTTCATTTTAAATCCTCCATCCTTTATTAGCACAAATGTTTATGTACTAATACTTATTATAACAAATGATCTTCGATAAAAAGGGAAATGGTACTAATTTTCATAGAATGATCATGTTTCAATTTATATACGGTTATTATGAGTGAAAAGTTTCAAAAAAACTCCAAGTAGAACTAATCAATTAAGTATCAATTTAGAGTATAGTGCAAATTTATACCTTTTTTCATTTTTTTATGGTAGTGTCTAATAGACTAATATTTGAAGGAATGGCCATAAAAATATAGAAGGAGGTCATTTCAAATGACAAACAAAGTTACTGAACAATATAATGGCATGATTTTATTAACAGGATATCTACAACGATTATATGTAGCAGAAACAATCTACCGTCGAGTAAACGAGCCTTATAATTCTGAACGTTTCGAACAAATAAAATCCTTAATGGATCAAGCTTATACAATTTTGCCGATTTTTGAAGAAACTCATTCATTAACAACGGCACAAAAAATACAATTACAAATCATTGTTCAAAAAACAGAAGAATTGATGTCCACTTACTTCAAACAATTACCCTTAACATTTAACCAGAAACTAGCAATAGTTGGGTCCTCATTATATGCAGAACAACATGTAAATGAAGGCATTATTCGATTAGGTGAGATTTTTAATATTGAGGTAAATAAGGATTTCAAAAAGAGAACAGAATTTTATAAAGAAAGAACAAAATTAATCGATTATATTGTTTTTGTTTTACATCATGACGAACAACCGGAAGAGCATGCTACTAAGCAGGTGGAACCATGGTTTAACGATATTATGAATAATAAAGGCTATGTCATGGAAGATTTTAAACAAATTACTACTCTAATTGGACTAAATCAGTAAATTATAAAAGGCCGGTTCCCTCAAAAGAGGAACGGCCTTTTAAATTAGTCTTGGTAAAAAACTTTCTCTACATTATATTTTGCACGAAGGAAATTAATAGCATATGTCTCGTAAATTTCACGTTCCATTTGATCTTCTACTTCATACACTTCAATTTTATAAACTTCATCTCGATGATTTTTAATTGGTGAAACGTTATCTTCAAAATGTTTTTTTATTCTTTGACGTAGTTTACGTGCTTTCCCAACAAATAAAACTTCATTTTCTCTATTGTAAAATAAGAAGAATCCGCCTTTATCTCGAGTAATTTTATGAAAATCAATAAATCCATTAATAGGTGTAATTGGTGCCTCACCTTCTTTAAGTTCTTGTTTTCTTTGATAAATAATGACATCTGGTTTTGGTAATTCAATCTTTATCATTAAAGTCACATCCTGTTATGCTTTTATTTGGACTGTCTGCCAATTCAGGCCATTCATCATTATATATGATGTGGTAACTAATATGAAGTAATTACTATCTCTTATTATTTAACTTTTAAAAGAAATCAATCATTTTGCAGCTAATTTTTATTCATGTATAATGAAATAAGAGGTGAATAGGATGTTTGTAAGTGAAAAAAAGGTAGAAATTCGATATGCAGAAACTGATCAAATGGGTGTTGTGTACCATGCTAACTATTTAGTTTGGATGGAAATTGGCCGAACACAGCTTATATCAGATATCGGATTTAACTATGCGAGACTTGAAGATCAAGGATACATTTCTCCTGTAATCGATCTTTCTATCCAATATAAAAAGGCAATGCGATATGGGCAAGTTGCTACTGTGCGTACATGGGTTGAAACCCATTCAAAATTGAAGACTACATATGGTTATGAAATTCTTCATGAAGATGGTTCAATTGCAGCGACCGCTACTTCATTACATACTTTAGTTAAGAAAGACAATTTTAGACCCTATCCATTGAGTAAAGTAGATCCAGAATGGGATGCGAAATACGCTGAAATTACTCATAAAAAGTAGAACTTTGACTAGCGCAAGTGCTAGTCCTTTTTATTTTAATTTATTTTCTTCACTACAAACATCTGTCGAAACTTGTTATAATGACGTTTGTGTAAACTAACGAAAGGAGGTATGTTCATGGTACAAAAACTAACAGAAATAGATACAGTAAAATGTTTTATTGTCTTAACAAATACCGCACGTACTGCTATTAACGAACATTTTCAAGATGAACATGCCTTTTTCAAATTACAACAATCATACCTAGTTTATATAGAGAAACAATCAATTGACCAAACATCAATATCACTATCTATATATTTTGATAATAAACGTAACAATATACTTTCAAAAAAATTTGGTGGTCGAGTAGTCATTATGGATTGCGCATTTGACCTTAAAAATGGACTTGTTGCAAAAAGTTTTCGAACAAGAGGTGGAAATACACCCGTTGAAACAAATCGCAGAAAACCTATTCGTATTCACTTTGTTGCATCTCGTATAAGTGGACATACATATCCGAAAGAATTTATTCAATTACTAGCTGATTTACCAGTAGCTCAGGAACGATTTGACTACGTCAATAAACGAATCACAAGCTGGGAAGGTTATTTAAAAGTTTTAAATAAAAATGCTGATATAGAAGATATTGATGCAACATTTGATTCTGTACAATTTCAGTCCGATTATTCAGCTGTTACTCTACGATGTCAGGGTATTGACGACAAACAATGGAAGCAAATAAAAGGTTTAAGTGCATATATTAAAGGGTTTAGAAAAGAGATTGGGGAAGTTACAAAAGTAAATCGTGGTAATCGACAGATTGATATTCAGTTAAGTCCTTTTGTTTCGAAACTAGCAAAAAAGAACGAAGTTGACTTTACTTCTGAATATATCACATTTAGCAATGCCTCAACAAAATCACAATTAAACCGTTTGTTAAAAGGATTTGAAAGATTAAAAGACGGTTTATCGGCGAATGCGAACTTAGAAAATATCCTCTTTGAAGACAAGCCGAAAATTATTGAGAGTAAAAAAGACATTGAAATAGAATTTCACAATAACTTAAATGAATATCAACGTGAAGCAGTTCATGGAGCCCTAAAGGCGGAAGATCTTTATGTCATTCAAGGTCCTCCTGGTACAGGTAAAACAACTGTTATTTCTGAAATCTGCTATCAAAATTCAAAAGCAGGATTAAAGACTTTAATCGCATCTCAATCAAACTTAGCTGTTGACAATGCGTTAGGTCGATTATTATCAAACAAAGATATTCGGATTCTTCGATATGGTCGTACAGAAAGTATTGAAGAAGAAGGTAAGAAATTTATTGAAGAGAATGTAGCGGACTATTGGAAATCACAAACATTAGAAGCTGTTACAAGCGAAATTAATCAACATCAAAGTAAAGAACAACAATTACAAGATGAAATAACGAGTTGCTATGAACAAATTGACAATCTAAAAGAGAAAGAATTAATACTTCAAGAAGCTGTATTAAAGAAACAACAGGCGAAAAAAGAACTTATAACCATAACAGAAGATATTTCTGAATTGAAAAAGAAAATAATTCCACTAAAAAAAGAACGGGAAAAAACAGAACAAACGCTAGAAAAACTAACAGAATCGAAAAAAAAGATTTCATCAAGAATCGAGGAATTGGAACAAGTAATTAATGAAATAGGTTCTATTGATGAAATTCTGACGAATATACAAAGAAAACATGACCAAGTTGAGTTATTACTACAAACAATCCAATATTCAAAATTAACGAAGCAGCTTCGTCAATATGAATTACAATTATCTGAAATACATGATCAGTTAGGAAAGTATAACTCCACTACTTCGAATTTAAATAACACTATCGATGAAGTCAACGCAATTAAAAAGGTGTACGATATTGAAACTTTTATCGATAGCCGTAATATCCGAAGAGGATTTGTCATCAATCAATTATTCTCGGATCTTGAGAAGATTCAAACTCAAATTCAAAGTTTCCAATTTTTAAAAGATATTACCAACCGATTAAACAAAGCCATAGAATATGCAAAACAAACATTAGGAATTATTGTTCAAATTGATAATATTCCACCAAATCATCACTATTCATTACAAGAAATAAACGAGTTTTTATCAAAGTTAAGCTATGCTTTTGCACAAAAGAAAATTAATAAAGAAAATGGGACTCGTTCTATACAAGGTCTATACTTAAGAAAACTCTACATTAATCAAGTTACAGAAAAATATAATGCGCTTATCGAAGAATCAATGGTTGTTTTTAAAAAAATAAAAGAAGAAGTTATTGACCAACTTTCGAATCAAGAAGGCAGTAATAAAACAATCATTCAATCTCTAAAAGATAAAGAACTTCAAATTACTAACCTCTATCAACAAACAATGAGTGAAAGATCAAAACTCTCTGTTACAGCTGAAAGTGAATTATCTGTTGAAGAGCTTGAATCAACACTTGCTGATGTGAAAATAGGGATAGAGAAACTGATTAGTGATAAAGAAAAACTTACAGAACTACAATCAAAGCTAACTGCAAAACAATCTGAAGAAGAACAGGTAAGTGCTGAGCTGTCAAATGGTCAAAAAATACTAACAGACATGATTGAAGAATTAAAAAAGTTAAATTCTGCAGGTATTCAACTTGAAAAGAAATATACTGAGGTTGAACAAATTACAAAGCAAAATCCTGAAGCAGAATTAGAAAAAACGACAAAAAAAATGGACGATTTACAAGTCGAAATCGAGTTATTAACGACAAAAATAGAGATGCTTCCGATTACACAAGATTTACAAAAAGAGTGGAAATCTTTATTAGACCAGTCTACAGAACATGACTTAGAGGAAATTCGAAAATTGTATGTTAGACATGCAAATGTAATTGGTACAACTTGTGTTGCCTCTGCAAATAAAGAATTTATGGACAACTATCCTATATTTGATGTTGTGATTATCGATGAAGTTTCAAAAGCAACACCTCCAGAACTATTACTTCCGATGCTGAAGGGTAAGAAAATCGTCCTGGTGGGAGACCATCATCAACTTCCACCGTTAATTGGGGATGAAACTTTTGAGGAAACATTAGAAGAAGTGATAAAGGAAAGTAATACTTTTGAACAAAAACGAGAACTTGAAAAATTATTAGAGGAATCATTATTTGAAAGATTATATAAAAATTTACCTCGATCAAACAAGCAGATGTTGGCTATACAATATAGAATGCATGAGAAAATTATGCAAACCATCGCTCCCTTCTATCAAAATGAAAATGATTCTTTAAAATGTGGTTTACCTGATTCAGATGCATTACGAGATCATAAATTAGAAAGTAAATTTATTACTCGTAATGATCATTTATTATGGTTTGATATCCCTAACGAATCGCCTTATTTTGAACAACGTATGAAAGAGGGCTCAAGTTTATTTAATGAAACGGAGCTTAATGTCATTCGAAAAATGCTAATTGATTTAAACGAGTCTATCGCCCATGCAAAGCTAGAAGGAGACTTTGAACAAGATACACATAAGTCTGTTGGTGTAATTAGTTTCTATGCTGAACAAGTGAAACGGATAAATCGCTTAATAGATGTATTAAATCTTGAACATTTACATATTAGAACTGGATCTGTAGATAAATTCCAGGGGATGGAAATGGACGTCATCTTAGTAAGTATGGTTCGCAACAATGATAACAAACACGGTGATATCGGTTTTGCAAAGGATTATAGACGCTTAAATGTTGCATTATCACGTGCAAGAGAACTATTAATTTTAATTGGGAGTACAGATATGTTTACGAAACGACCTAAAAAAGTGGAAACAAAAGAGATGTACCAACAATTATTAGAAACAGTGAAAGAGCAAAAAGGATACCGTTATTACATTAATAACTAATAAAAAGCGATTAGGAGTTATTATGAAACTACAATCATTACTGGAAACACTCAATTCACAATTAAATCCTAACGAAAAGTGTGTCCAGTCAAGTTTTTGGTGTTTACCTGTTCATACTGTTCAAGTTTCTTATAAGCCCGTTTTACGTAGGAAAATGGATATCTTGATGAAAATGCTTTTAATTTCTATACAAAAGGCTCGATTTAAAAGTCCACTCCAAATAAGCGAAATTCTACTCGTAGAACAACTCTTTGTTCAAGATTTATTATCTAAAATGGAGAGAATGCAACTTATTGAACGTCATGAAGAAGTTTACCAAATAACAGAAAAGGGTAAGAAACAGTTAGAAAGCGGAGTATATGAAGAAGATCAAGAAGTGACTACGTTACACATGCTGTATAGTTCTATACATGAAAGTTTTTTATCTGGTGACTTGGATGAAGTATTGGAATATGAAGATTTTCCTGAACCTATATACCGTTACTACAAAAATGAAGAGCAACCTAGTATATCTCATGAAGTAATAATCAATGAGATTCGATTAATGGATACAAAAGAACAAGAAGATGTAGAAAGCGATCATGAAGATGAAATGCAAATTTCTAACATTGATCAAATCGAATTTGAACAAATTAATGATATTCCCTGTATTGAAATAATAATCTATAATGAAAAAGTAAGTGTATTTCAATGTAGAGTATGGAATACTTTATTAAATAAGTGGGATAAAGAAATTGAGAGCCAAATTACACAATATGAAGGTTCGAGTTGGAAGGAAATTCTATTAGAGGAAAAATAGTAGTACTAAACGTATTGCAAAATTTTTTCATTCATGTTAACATTACCTTAATTTCATCAAATCTTATCAAGAGAAGCAGAGGGAAATGGCCCTGTGAAGCTTCAGCAACCTCTAACAATGTTAGAAAGGTGCTAATTCCGGCAAGACAAGTTCTGTCTTGAGAGATAAGAGAGCGCGATTATGTATACGTAACCTCTCATTCTCTACAGGAATGAGGGGTTTTTTTATGTAGTATTTTTTATACTAGGATGAAATGCGTTATTAAGAAATGGGGGAAATAAATTGCCTATCAACATACCGAAAAATCTACCTGCTGGAGAGGTTTTACGACAAGAGAAAATTTTCGTCATGGAAGAGGACCGTGCACGAACACAAGAAATACGTCCATTGAATATTTTAGTGTTTAATTTAATGCCTGAAAAAGAGAAAACAGAATTACAACTACTAAGACTTTTAGGGAACACACCATTACAAACGAACGTAACATTTTTAAACACAGCTACATATGCTTCAAAAAACGTATCAAAATCTCATCTAGAACTGTTCTATAAAACCTTCGATGAAATCAAAAACCGCCGTTTTGATGGCATGATTATTACAGGTGCACCTGTTGAACGTATGGAATTCGAAGAAGTAAACTATTGGGATGAAATAACTCAAATAATGGAGTGGGCAAAAGTGAATGTTACATCATGTATGTACATTTGCTGGGGTGCACAAGCGGCGTTATATCACCTATTTGGTATTGGAAAATATGAATTACCTAAGAAATGTTCTGGGATCTATTCGCATGTCATTACAGATTTAACTGTAGATTTAGTGCGTGGATTTAGTGACGAGTTTCTGGCACCACACTCTCGACATACAGACGTACCACTTGATGAAATTCGTAATCATCCCGAACTACGTTTACTTAGCTACTCTGAAGATGCAGGTGCATTTATTATACAATCTAAAAATACGAAACATATTATGGTTACAGGGCACTTAGAATATGATGCTACCACTTTAGCAGACGAATATAATCGTGACGTTGAAAAAGGTGAACCTGTTGAAATACCAGTAAACTACTTCCCAAATAATGACACATCACAAACACCTAAAAACACTTGGAGAGCGCACTCTCATCTATTATTTTACAACTGGTTAAACTACTATGTTTACCAAGAAACACCTTATGATTGGCACTATGCTGAGGAAGAAAGCCAAGAAGATCGAATCGAATATCATATATAAAAGGAAAACGAATGCTCCATTCTATGGATCATTCGTTTTTTTATTTGATTACCCGTCCTTCTTACTAAGAAATAAAATAATCATGATGCCGTCTAACTGTTTACTTCTAGGGAATATAATCCGCACATCTCTAGAGAATGAAGACTATTTTTCTTTTGGCTTTTGCAATTTAATTTTCTTGTAATCTTTTAAAACACTAAATATATATAGTGAGAGAACAATGATCAATGTAGTAATTGCTACAGGGCTATTATACAAATACTCTACATCAATGATAGAAAAGGCGAAAAACATTATTGTAATTGAAGTATTAAAAAAAATCCCTAGGTGATGTTCGTACTGTTTGAAAAAAAAACTTAATATCAATTTAGTTAAACTTAACCCGCTAATTAATATAACAAAATAAGCAAATTGAATATCTGATAAATCAATCATTAGGATTATTCTCCTTTTTGGATTAATTAAATATATATTCTAGATAAATAGTGCCAACCCTCTTATTCTAGACATTTCAAAATAATTAAGAATTATCCCAAAAATTCGTTTCGCTGAATTGATTTTACGGTGTTATGGAATAAAGCTACAGTTAATGGTGAATTTTCTTACCATGATGAAAAAGCCAGTTAATAATAGATTTACTAACATCAGCAAATGAAACAAATCCACACGTTGCAGATAAATAAATGATTTCGCAAACTCGACCATTTTTGGTCGAGTTTTCTTTTTATTGTATAAAGACGTTCATATTAGAAAAAATACGTTAATAAGGAGGTTTTTTAGATGAATGAAGAATTAAATTACGGTGATGATTACAAATATATTCCATTTACATCCATTTTAAGTGGAGTCGGACACGAGGTAACCTATGATTTGTATGCTTATACTATTCAAGTAGTAAACGTTTGTTTTGTAGGAAATAAAGATGGTTGGTCATTAATTGATGCTGGTATGCCAAAATCAGCACAAAAAATTATTGAAGAGGCAGAGAATCGGTTTGGTCCAAATGCTAGACCAAATGCTATTATTTTAACACACGGTCATTTTGACCATGTAGGTGCAATCATTGAATTAATTAACCATTGGAATGTACCTGTCTATGCACACGAAATGGAGATACCTTACTTAACAGGTCAAAAAAAATATCCTGAAGCGGATCCTTTAGTTGAAGGTGGTCTCGTTGCAAGAATATCCCCCTATTTCCCAAATGAACCTATCCAATTAGGATCGCATATAAACGCTTTACCAAGTGATCGAACTATTCCAACATTAGAAGGATGGAAATGGATTCATACACCAGGGCATTCTCCTGGACACGTTTCGTTCTTCAGAGAAGAAGATCGTGCACTTATTGCTGGTGATGCTTTTATAACTGTGAGGCAAGATTCCCTATTTAAAGTAATCGTTCAAGATAAAGAGGTAACAGGACCACCAAGGTACTTCACAACAGATTGGGAATTGGCAAGAGAATCAGTCCATAAGTTGGCATTTTTAAATCCAACTGTCGCGGTCACAGGACATGGTATGCCAGTAAAAGATACTGAATTGAAGCAACAGTTAGAAAAATTAGCTAAGAATTTTGACGAAATCGCAAAGCCAAGATATGGGAAATATTTAAATTAGTAAGACTAAACCTAACACAGGTATTCCAAAGGGAAACCTGTGTTTTAATTTGTCGCATAAAAAGGGGATGAATTTATTACAAAGAATAACTTACACAAGACATGTATTCTTATTTTTTGAATATGTTGGTATGGGGATAATTAACGAAAGGGGAATCAGTATGGTATATATTATTGAAGGAAGTCGAACTGCATTTGGATCATTTGGCGGCTCGTTTTTACAAACTGAGGATGTTGATTTAGGAGTAGCTGTTACAAAAGAGGCATTATCACGTAGTGGTGTTGACGCATCACAAATTGATGAAATTATCTTCGGGAACATCATTCACACGAATAAAAACTCTGCCTATTTAGCACGTCACATAGGGTTGAAGAGTGGACTATCTATCACATCAGCTGCACTAACAGTAAACCGATTATGTGGTTCAGGTTTACAAGCAATTATTAATGGAGCACAGACAATTCTTTTAGATGATGCCCAACTTGTTGTAACAGGTGGTACGGAAAATATGTCACGTGCTCCACATGTATTAAGAGGTACTCGATTTAGTAATCCAAATAAAGCACCAGTAATTGATGATATGTTATGGGGTACATTAACGGATGAATATATAGGGTGTGGTATGGGGATAACTGCTGAAAATCTTGCAAAAAAATATGAGATTAGTAGAGAAGAGCAAGATGAATTTTCGGTTCAATCCCACTTGAAAGCAACACATGCAATTGAATCTGGAAGATTTGCAATAGAAATCGTACCAGTTACTGTAAAAGGGGCAAAAGGGAAAGAAATGGTAGTTGAAAGAGACGAGCATGTTCGTAGTACTATAAGCGTAGAAAAAATGAGTACATTAAAACCTGCTTTTCTTAAAGATGGAACAGTAACAGCTGGAAATGCTAGTGGAATCAATGATGGAGCAGCTGCAGTTGTCATTGCTTCTGAAAAAGCGGTGCAAGAAAATAACTTGAAACCACTAAGTCGCATTATTGCCTGGGCTGTAGCTGGGGTAGATCCAACCATTATGGGTATAGGTCCGGTTCCAGCAATACAGAAAGTATTAAGTAAAGCTAATCTTACAATACAAGATATTGATGTATTTGAGTTAAATGAAGCTTTTGCTGCTCAAAGTCTTGCGGTGATAAAAGAATTGCAATTAAATCAAGAAAAAGTAAATGTAAATGGTGGGGCGATTGCATTAGGCCATCCTGTTGGTGCAAGCGGTGCTCGAATCACTTATTCATTAGCTAAAGAATTACAATTACAAAACAAAAAGTTTGGAATTGCTGCACTATGTATAGGTGGCGGGCAAGGTATTGCGATTTTATTAGAAAATGTAAATTAACATCGGCCTAAGGATATATTCGTTTCGATAAGAAGCGAATATATCCTTTTTTTATTGGAAATTATTGTCATAATTGAAATAATGGATAAGAATTTAAAATGCATAATGGAAAAAAATGAAACTTTTTTCCAAAGAGCCCCGTCAAATAAAAAATTCAAAAGGAGGAGGAGTTTTTGATTGATCAAACAAGCTTTGAAGATTTTATTCGAACCCATGGTGAAGAGTTATTGCGATTAGCTTTCACATACGTAAAAAATAAGCAAACTTCTGAAGACATCGTGCAAGACGTTTTAATAAAAGCCTATGAAAAAAGGGAAGAATTCAGAGGCGATTCAAACTATAAAACCTATTTATTTCGAATGACCATAAACCGTAGTTATGATTATTTACGGAGTTGGACTTATAAACGAATTATTTACACTCAAAAAATGCAAGAAGTGTTGAAAAGTGAATCTAGAACAGAAAACATTGTAATTGAAAAAAGTACAGAAAAAGCAATAGGAGAAACAGTTCTTAAGCTTCCCATTAAATATCGGGAAGTCATTGTTCTTTATTATTATAAGGAATTGAAAATTGAAGAGATTGCGATACTACTAGAACTTTCAATCAATACTGTAAAAACTAGGTTAAAAAGAGGTAGAGAAAAACTAAAGCTTATGCTTGAAGGGAGTGACCTCCATGAAAGATTCTCAAATTAAAAAAGGAATCGATGAAGCAATTGGTGAGGAAAAATGGCTCACAGATGAATTAGTTCATAAAATGATGTTACCGAAAAAGCCGAAAAAGAAAAACAATCTTCCTCCAATTCTAGCGACAGCTGTCATTGCTTGTATTGCAATGTTCTTAGTTTTCTTTGAATTTAATAAAGACCCCGAAAAACAGATTGCAGAAGAAAATAGTGAAGAAATGCCAGTAGGTCAAATTGATACAAAACAATTCTATAACTTTATTGAAGACGAAGAAGCGGCAGAAATCCTTATTAATTATTTACGAGCCCATGAATTGAAAGACTATGAAAAGGTAAAAACAATGGTCTTCGGTCAACAAAGTAATTATTACGATGTAATTTTTGAAAGATATAAAAACGTAGATTTTAAATCCATTCAGTTATTAAAGGTTTTCCCAATGTCTCATCATGGGTATGTTGTCTATTTAACTCATAAAAATATTGTTGACGGACAATCGTATATGCATATAATTCAATTAACAAATGATTTTGACGAAACTGTCTATGTCGGCGATTACATTGAGTCTAAATGGCAACCATATGAACCATTTGAGCTACCGAAAACAATTGGATTAAATTACAGTGATGTTGGAGAAACAGAAATACAATTAACGCCACTAAGTATAGAATTAAAACCAATTTCCGAACCAATTATACTTTCAGATGGTGGTGTAGCAACGATATATCAGCGTGATGAGACAATCTATTTTATCATTGAAAAAGATGGGAAGTATCATTACATTCCTTATTTTGACTATTATGTTGGCGAAGATCCACAATATTTTATATCTGAGTTAAATTTACAGTCAGAAAGTAACCCATTAAATATTGGTTTTGTAGAAGCTAGAAACAACTCAACAAATGAAAAGAGATTATTCTTTTACTATAGTAAAACAAAAGAAAACTACCAATATTACGAATCAAACAATACAATTGCGGACCTAATAATTGATTTGGACGAGGATGGGCGATATGAAATTATTTTAGATGACGGATTAGGGTCAATTGTTAAAATCGAAGATGGTTTCATGAAGGCTACCAATATTGCACATAACTTAAGTGGTCCAGAATGGATTAAACCATTTTTATCAGTTGAATTAATTGGCTCTATCGCAACAGTGACATATTCCGATGCAAATGGTTCCAAAAGTGGTTTTTATGATTTCAAATCAACGAATGAAATCATTCTTTATGATTAACAAAATAAAATGCATGGCGAAGAGTTATTCGTCATGCATTTTTTATTAAATTATTTTATATTAAGAACATCGCTACAATTGTTGTTACAACTAGACCAACTACTACAGGAACAAAGTTTTTACGTGCTAATTCAAATGGGCTGACATTACAAATTGCAGCTGCAGGAATTAAAGCCCAAGGCACTAGTGTCCCTCCACCAACCCAGATAGCAGCAATTTGGCCCATTGCAGTTAACGTTGCTGTTCCAGACTCAATGGCTGTTCCAAATAGATTCGCTATAGATCCTGCAAGTGTGATACCCGAGAAACCAGAACCGTCTAAACCTGTAATAGCACCTACTCCAGTTAATGTAATGACAGCTATTTCTTTCGTTAATGGTACAACGGATGCTAATGCAATTCCTAGATCATTAACAATCCCTTGTGACCCAGCAGGTAAATCACCAATAATTGTTAAGTACCCTGAGTCACCTAGGTAGAAGAAGGCAGCGATAGGAATAACGGGACCAAATACTTTAAATCCGAATTGAAAACCTTCAATTAAATAACTGGTCGTTTTCTCCAACCCTGCATTTTTATGGGCAAACATTGATAGTAACAGTAGTATGATTATGGCTGTACCTCCAACAATTGCTGTTGCATCGCCACCAGATAGCTTGAATACAGACATGGCTACTACATCTAAGACAAATGCAATTGGGATGAAAATCGCAAAAAAGCGTTTTTGACCTGTAGATAATAAGGCATTATCTACTGTTTCTACTTCTTTTTCACCATCAAAAGTTCCAACCATTTCTAAATTCCCACGTTTCATGTCACGTCGTAATAAGAAAAATGCAACTACAGTTGTAACTATTCCCATTGTAATAACGAGTGGGATACTTGCAGTTACTACATCTGTTACAGGTATGCCTGCAGCATCTGCTGTAAGTTTTGGTGCCCCTTGAATAATAAAATCTCCTGATAATGCAATACCATGACCAAACAAGTTCATTGCCATTGCAACTCCTAGCGCTGGAAGTCCCGCGCGGATTGCTACTGGTAACATAACAGCACCTAATAATGCAACTGCTGGCGATGGCCAGAAAAACCAAGAAATGACCATCATTAAAATACCTATCGTCCAGTATGCTAAAGTTGGTGTTTTAATAATTTTCGTAAAGGGAGCAACCATAACTTCATTGATACCAGTTTTTTGTAAAACTTTACTCATCGCAACGATAATACAAATGATGAGAATGGTAGACAATAACTCTGTCGTGGCAAACACAAAGCTTTTAAACACACCACTAACCGAAGCAGTTAAATCCCCAGTTGCAACAATTGCAATTAGAAATATCCCAAGAATACTGATTAGTGTAGTATCCCGACGTCTCACCATAAAACCAATAATTAAAACAATAAAGACGACGTATATCCAATGAAGAGCGCTTAACCCAATCAATTCAATCTCCTCCTCAGTCCATTTGCAATAGAATATGAGGTTAAAGACTAATGGGTGAGCGCACAAAAATTAAGTCTGTAACGAAAGATGTAAGTTTTAGATTGCAGTTTTTACTTATATATTTTGAGATAACTGAAATTTAGAATATGTAATTACTAATTAGTAAATACCAATAATATGACTGCCTATATTTTAAAAAACCTAGTCATATTATACCTATAGGAGGTGGGATCTCCTCCAAACTAGAGGAATACTAAAAATTCTCTTTTTTTCTATACAGAATCAGTAGAGACAAACAAAAAAAGTGTATTTTACTTAAATTTACAATATATGTATTTTTTATGTTAAATAGTGTCATAATTTGTTATAATAGACATGACTTATAATGCTCTATAATTAAAGGAGTGTATTTATATTACTAAGCAAGTTATTTTAGTTGTATTTTTCTTATTTTTAACATCATGTAACACAAGTGATAGTCAAGAAGAAGTTATTCCAGAACCTACATCTAATAGTTATGAAAATAAGTATACTAAAGAATCAGAGATCCTTATTCCAAAGGAACCTGAAACATTTACAGCTACTGTGGCTGCAATTGGCGATATATTAATTCATAATTCAGTTTATGAAGATGCCCAAATTGGAAATGGTCAATATAATTTTTCGAAAATGTTTGAAAAAGTGAAACCATTTCTGCAGAGTGCGGACATAACGATAGCTAATTCAGAAAGTATCATTGGTGGACAAGATATAGGTTTATCCAGTTACCCTCAATTTAATAGTCCATATGAAGTTGGGGATGTCTTGAAAGAAGTTGGAGTAGATGTCGTTACGATGGCCAATAACCATACTTTAGATCGTGGTGAAAAAGCGATTATCAATGCAACCAACTATTGGAATAAGCTAGGGATTACCTATGTTGGAGCTGCAACAAGCCAAGAAGAGGCAGAAATCGTTAAAACAATGACAGTGAACAACATTACTTTTTCTTTTTTAGGTTATACCTATGGTACGAATGGCTTAGTAACACCAGAAGGAAAAGAGTATTTAGTTAATTATATTAATGAAGAAAAACTAATCGAGGATATTAACAAGGCAAAAAGTATATCGGATGTGGTGATATTAAATCTTCATTACGGAAATGAGTATGCTCGTATGTTTAATGAATACCAAGAACATATTGCCCAACTTGCTTCAGATAATGGGGTTGGTATTGTTATTGGACATCATCCACATGTATTACAACCCGCGAAATGGTATACAGGAGTAAATGGTAATAAAACATTTGTTATCCACTCACTTGGCAACTTTATTTCCGCGCAGGATGAATTGTATCGTCAAATTGGAGCAATTATGCAATTAAGTGTGACAAAAACAATTACTCACGATCATCAAGGGAAACAAACAATTAGTATTGAAATTTCAAATCCAACACTTCTTCCAACATACGTAAATTTTACAAACTGGAGAAATTACAATATTATCCCAATGTATCAATTAGACAATAACGTCCTAAATAATTACCAAACGATCTATGATGAAATTAAGGTTCATATGTCACAATTTGTACCAGAGATGCAATATGTTGAAAGCATCTCTTCAATGAAAAACAATCAAGTATCCATTACACCAAGTTATTATTAATTGGTGTTTTTTATTATTGTGAACAACTAAAATTTTTGGTATTTATTGTTAATCCTCAATACATGTACCATTAATAATTCACTCGGTTTGTGACAAAATAATATCAAATTCATTTGGAGGTCTTCAAGTGGAACAACATGAGAATAAATTTACAGTTGCAGGAACGAACATTGATGAGGTGAAAAAACTAAACGCCCAATCAGGTCTTTCTTTTAATGAAGTATATGAACTTCTAGCAAAAACGGGCGGTAAAGGTACGTCAATTTATAGTGATACCAATAAGGAAGAAATAAAAAACAATTTAAATCACTAAAAATAATCGTTTAGCCTAAAAGAAAATGTTTTCAATATTCCGACTGCACCTCTAATAAATTTGAGGTGCAGTTTTTTAAATCAAAAAAAGAAAGGAGAATTATATTGCCGATTCATTCATATATTTTGAAGTATTTTGAAGAACATCCAAAGGATAGAACAGATGGAATCAGCCAAGAAAATCCTCCAAATGAAAGACGACCATCCATTCATAAAATAGAAGATCAAGTTTTAAAATTTGACGAATATTCCTTACCCATTCGAATTTATACACCTAATTTACAAGAACATTATTCATTATTAGTATTTTTCCATGAAGGAAGATTTATGAATGGAAATTTAGAGGCGTCCGATGTACCTTGTCGTATGATTTCATCATTTTCTGGATATAAAATCATTGCTATTGATTATCAACCTGATTTGAATAATTTTTTAAATACATTTGATATGTGTTATAAAGCAACTAAGTCGATTGTCCAACAAGCTGAAAAGTGGAATAGTTCAGATATAAACATTTCAATATGCGGTGGAAGTATAGGTGGGACCATCGCTACATTATTAACTGTAGAATCCATCAAAACAAATGACTTCAAAATTAATAAACAAATTCTTTTTTATCCAATAACTGACTTTAATAATAAAATTGAAGATAGTGATTTCCTCTCAAGAAAAATGTATAACGGGAAGTACGGTATAGATTTAAAAAACCTCAATGGACTTATACAATCTAATCTCAATTCACCATTATCAATTGAAAACTCTATCTTAGCAAAAATGCCAAATACACTTATTTATTCAGCTGAATATGACCCATTTAGTGATGAAGGGGAATCCTACGCGGATAAAATGAAAACTGCTGGTGCAAATGTAAAACTAGTGCGGTTTGATGGTAACATTCACGGTTTTATGCAAAGTTTCCCAGGGTCTCCTGACTTTATGAGAGGGTTCGAAGTTACGACAGAATTTCTTGCAAATGAAGAAGAAGTGCTCGCTTAGAGCACTTCTTTACTGATTTAATCGTTAATAATCCTATACCAGCAACACCCCTGCAAAGATAACAGCTAAATGGATTGTCTATCGATAACAAATCCTTTGGCGAGTTAAATACTCCAATTATATTTCATATACACATTATGTTTGAAACTTTATTAAGTTATTAATAAACTAATTTACTCGAATAAATTAGTCGCAAATAAAAACTCTCAAATATGAGATTTCTATTTTTTTTCTATGGAAATATAAAGATAATGCTATTAAAATAAATATTTAAAGTATGTTTATTTTTTGTAAATTTATTAAAAAATTATTAATTTAGTACCTTTCTAATTAGAATGGAGTTATATATGAACAAAGATATTCAAACAATTGAAGATATCTCTCAGTTCGGAAATATATTAAAAAGTGCGTTTAATACAGTACAGGATATTTTTTATATAATGGAGGTACGAAACGAAGAATTTTACTATTACTTTGCAAATCAAGCTGGTAGAGGGCATTTAGATTACGGAAAAGAACTGGTTGGAAATACATTTCATGATGTACTACCAAAAGAGAAAGCGGATTTTTTAACACGACATTATCGTAAATGTATTAACCATAAGAAAACCGTTGTATTTAATGATGAAGTAATTATTGACGATCAACGATATATTAACGAATCTGTTTTAACACCTTTTACTTATAAAGAACAATTATTTGTTGTTTCGGTTGTACGAGATGTAACAGAATATAACAAAAAAATTATGGAATTAAATCACAATAAAGAATCCATTGAAAATAATGAAGAACGTTTATATTCACTAATTCATAATGATGAAGATGTCGTTTTGACAATTGACTCTGAAGGATTTATTTTAGAATCCAATAAGGCTTGCAAACGTCTATTAGGCTATACACAATTTGAAATTGTCGGACTAAAAATTACAAAGTTATTCCAAAACAGTGAAAAAGAGCTTTTAAGTCATAAGTTACAATTTGTACTTGAGAAAAATCCAGTTCAATTTAAAACACATTTATACCATAAAAATGGATACAAAGTGTATATTCAACTCAAATTTATACCACTAACAATTCAAGGAAAAGTAAGCGGTGTGTATGGAATAATGAAAGATATTTCAGCAGAAATGAAAGACTACGAGAAAGTTAGCAAGTCTGAGAGTCAACTTAGATCTTTGATAGATCATAATGCGGATGCCATTTACACGACAAATTTAGAGGGGAGAATCATATATGTAAATGATTCTTTTGTCAAAACGTTTGGATACGATAGAGAAGATATTCTTAACACATTAAATCCTACTATACCTGACTGGTTAGCAGCAGAAACATACGAATTATATCAATCAGCTTTTGATGGTCGTAGCATAAAAGACGTTCACGTCGTTAGACAGAAAGCCAATGGAAATCTTATAGACTTAAGTGTAACGTTATCTCCAATTTATGATCACTTAGGTGAGATTACTGGAATTGCAAGCGTAGCTAGAGATATAACGGATGCAAAGCAAAAAGACTTACAAATTAATCAGGAAAATCAAGAGTTAAAATTAGCTTGGAAGTATGCAACCGATGCCATGATGATGATTAATCATAACGGTGAAATTATAAAAGTAAACTCTACGTATAAGAAAATGTTTTTAGACAACGAACAAGATACTCTTTCAGCAACAGATTTTTATTTAACTCAACATAAAAATCACTTACAAGAAGTTCTTCGTATATTAAAAGATGAAAAGAAATTTCTACAATTTGAAACAAAGCGTATGCGTAAGGACGGGACAATAATAGATGTGCTTGCTACCTATCGTAAGGTGGACGATGGGAACATATTTGTAATTGGTATTTATAAAGATATAACAAAAGAGAAACAAATATTACAAGAACTAGCAGAAAGTGAATCGAAATATCGAAAAGTTCTTGATTCATCACCAGATCCATTGTTAATCCATAATGGTGAAATAATTACCTATGCTAATAAAGCTCTTCTTAATTTAGCAAAAGCCAAAAATTCTTCTTTAGTGCTAGGTCTGCCGATTGTTAATTTTGTATTTCCAAGTGAAAAAGAATTTGTTCTGAATAAAGTAAAACTCGCAACCCAAATAGATGCATCAGAACCTGTTATTCAACGGTTCATAAATCTTGATGGGGAAACAATTTATGCAGAAACTACAACCGCTTCATTCCAAGAACAAGGCCAACAATATGCAATAGTGATGTTAAGAGATGTTACACAAAAGAGAAGGGCAGATAAAGCATTAAAAGAAAGTGAACAACGATTCCGAATTATTGCCGAGAATACGAATAGTCTCATAAAGATATTAGCTCCTAATGGGAAAGTTACTTATTGCTCACCATCTATAGAAGAAATACTAGGTATCCCAGTTTGCAATGAAATTGGGAAATGTATAACAAGTAACATACATACTGAAGATATCTTATTATTCGAGTCTTCGTTAGAGCAATGTATTTTTACTAAGAAAACGGTTCAGGTTGAAATCCGCTATATCCATAGGAACGGTTTTGCAGTTTGGTTAAACACTCATATTACTCCTATATTGAATGAAAACGAAGATGTAGAAAAAATCATGTTAATTAGTACGGACATTACGGAATTGAAGCAAAAAGAATCCAAGTTAACAAAAATGGCTTTTTATGATTATTTAACGAACTTACCAAACCGTCGTCTTTTCTATAAGCAGCTAGACCAAGCAATGTTAACGACCGATAAAACAAGTAAAATTTCAGCTCTTATGATTGTTGATTGCGACAAATTTAAAAGTATTAATGATACATATGGCCATAATATTGGGGATGAAGTCATTAAAGAGTTCGCAAATCGATTAAAATTATCACTTCGAAATAAGGATACGATTTCGAGAATTGGGGGAGATGAATTTACAGTTGTCCTTCCTGAGATGAATAGTGTTGAAGAAGTAACAAGTATAGCGGAACAATTATTGAATAAAATGAGTGAACCTATCTACAAGCAAGGCCATGAAATTCAACTCACCGCAAGTATCGGGATTACTATCTATTCTAGTTATTCTTATTCAACTGAGGAATTATTTAAAAAAGCGGACCAATGTTTGTATCGTTCAAAAGAAATAGGCGGAAATATGTATACAATTGATTAATCACAGACTAGTAAGGGATCAGCATGATTCCTACTAGTCTTTTTTGTATTTTCTTGTCTGTTCCTAGTTTTAAAAAATAAATAGGAATGCGTTCCTACATAAATAGGAACGACTGGCGATATGACTTTTTCTGCAAATCTTTAGAATATTAGATAGATAGTAAACGAACAGAAAATAAACACATAACAAGATGATGTATTTACTAGCTAAATAACTTATATGAAGGAGTGTAATTTTATGGGCTTTCTTTCCAAGCTAATAATTAATGGTAAAAATCAATTATCAGTATCCAAAAATAAAAATTTAGTAAATGAAATAGTAAATCATACATTATTTGAAAATCATCCAGAATCAAATGACAAAAATCCCATTCAATTAATTGGAAACACGCAAGATATTTCGTATAAGAACGTATATGAAGAAAGGATCCACCAACTTGCGTTTTATGACTCATTAACATCGCTACCGAACGAAATTCTCTTTACAAATCGAGTGAAAGATCTCATAAACACTAACGAAAGATTTACAGTATTTTATTTAGATATTGACCAATTTAGGAATATTAATAATGTAGTTGGTCGTGCGAATGGGGACCAGTTATTAATTCAGTTTAGTGAAAGAATTCAAATGATTTTACCTTTTTCGAGTATGCTTGCTCGATTAAGTTCAGATGAATTCGGCATTATTATTACTGATTATATGGACATTGAAAATCCTGAAGTCATGGCAAAGACTATTATTGACTGTTTTAATACGCCTCTATTCATAAAAGAATATGAACTATACTTAAATCTTACTATAGGAATTAGTATTTACCCATCTGATGGTTCATCATATGAAGCTATATTAAATAACGCTAGTTCAGCACTTCATCGAGCAAAATCCCTTGGAAGTAATCAATATCACTTATACTCTTCTAAGTCAAACATCAATTCACTTAAACAGTTCGAACTCGAAAGAGATTTACGTAAATCAATTGATAATGACGAATTGGTATTGTATTTTCAACCAAGAGTGGCAGTGAAGACCGGTAGAATTATAGGTGCTGAGGCGCTAATTAGATGGCAGCATCCGATTTGGGGGTTAGTTTCTCCTGGTGAATTTATTCCGATTGCTGAAGAAAGTGGTTTTATAAATAACATTAGTGATTGGGTCACTGAACAAGTATGTATGTATATGGGGAAATGGAAACATGAGAAATTAGAACTTGTACCAATTTCAATAAACATTACATCAAATCGTTTTGTAAGAAGTGACTGGAAGGAAGTACTCACGAACTCACTAAAAAATCACAAAGTTGATCCTTCTTTAATTGAATTTGAAATCACTGAAACAACCCTTTTACAACATGGAAAGGTAGTAGAAAGTGCATTTCAATATTTAAAGCAGTTAGGCATTCGTATTGCCCTAGATGATTTTGGTACTGGGTATTCATCACTTTCACATATAAAAGATTTTTCAATAGATACCATAAAACTAGATAAGTCGTTTATTCAGCAAATTGCTCACAACGAAAATGTTGAAGTAATCATTAAATCAATTATATTTATGGCAAAAGGACTTCATATGAATATAGTAGCTGAAGGAGTTGAAACTCATGAACAATTAGAATTTTTAAAACAACAAGAATGTTCAGAAATACAAGGATACTTATTTAGTGAACCTGTACCAGAAAGAAAGTTTA
>JAPSJC010000147.1 GCA_031178355.1 Ureibacillus sp. | reverse complement strand
GAAATCTCAAAAACTTCTTTCCGAGTGCCAACAGATGCAGCGTTAGAATATTGGGTACAACGTTTTGATCGATTAGAAGTACAACACACAGGCATTAAAGAGCAATTTGGTAAGAAAACTCTTTCTTTCGTTGATTTTGATGATCAACAATATCAATTAATCTCAGATGAATTCAATCAAGGTATTGAATCAGGTACACCTTGGCAAAAGGGTCCGATTCCATTAGAATATGCCATTACTGGTTTAGGACCAATTTTCGTTCGGATTGCGAATTTTGATTACTTTAAAGAGATGTTAGAGAAAGTTCTTTTATTTAAAGAAACTGCACATGAGGGATCATTCCACTTATTCGAAGTAGGAGAAGGTGGAAACGGGGCGTCAGTCATTGTGGAGTACAATGCGGTTCTTCCTCAAGGTCGACAAGGTTTTGGTACCGTTCACCATGCGGCATTCCGAGTAGAGGATCGTGCGGTATTAGATGAGTGGACAGAGCGAATCGAAAAATTTGGTTTCCAAACTTCTGGTTATGTAAATCGCCATTTCTTTGAATCTTTATATTCAAGACTTGCACCAGGAATCTTATTTGAATTTGCAACAGATGGCCCTGGCTTTATGGGAGATGAACCTTACGAAACTCTTGGTGAGAAATTATCTTTACCTCCATTCTTAGAGCCAAAGCGTGAACAAATTGAAAAACTAGTTCGTCCAATTGATACAGTAAGAAGCACGAAGGAATTCATTAAAGAATAAAAAATAGCTTATGATTTCCGTATCGAAATGTCGCCAGAAAGATGCGGTTTTAGAATCTAAATTATAATAAAGTAATCAAAAAGGTGCCCCCTGAAAATTTGGAGGCACCTTTTTTGTTGAAACAATTGAACACAATAGCATTACCCAATGAGGATTAATGCTCTTTACTATTGAAAGTATTTCTCTTTTATTCTGGAATATGAGGTAAATCTAAGTGATTTGGCAGATTGATGACATGCGTTTCTGTGTAAGATTTGATGCCGTCTAGTCCATATTCACGACCGACACCTGATTGTTTTACGCCGCCAAATGGGAATCGAACGTCAAGTCCTTGAATTGCAGCTGTGTTGATCATCGTAGTACCAGCTTCAATACGACGAGCTACTTTAATTGCATGTTCTTCTTCGCCCCAAACTGAACTTGTTAAGCCATAGATGCTTTCGTTATGCAATTGAATAACTTGTTCTTCATCATCGAATGGAAGGATTGGTACAGTTGGGCCAAACTGTTCTTCTACTACTACACGGTCGTGAACATCTGCACCTAACACAAGTGTTGGTTGTAAGAAGTAACCGTTATCCATTAATTCTGGGTTTAGAATTGTCCCTAATGGAATAATTTCTGCCCCTTTATTTTTTGCATCTTCCACTAAGCTTTTCACATAGTTTACTTGGTTTTTGTTATTCACTGGACCAACTGTAACTTCCGGATTGAACGGATCGCCTACTTTAATCCATTTGTTTGCTGCTTCAATATATTTTTCAACAAACGCATCATAAATGGAACGGTGTACATAAACACGTTTTGCAATCATACAAATTTGACCCGATGTTAAGAAGTTGGAAATAACCATTCTGCGTAATGCACGTTCATCGTTAACATCAAAATCATCTAAAACGATTGCTGCATCATTACCACCAAGTTCCAACGTCATTTTTTTAATTGTCTCCGACGCAGCTTTCATAATATGTTTAGCTGTATTTGTACCACCTGTAAAGGCGATTTTTGCAACTTTTGGATTGGATGTAAGCTCAATGCCGACTTCAGCATCGCCATTAACTAAGTTCAACACACCTGCAGGAAATTCATCTGCAATAATCTCCGCTACACGACTTACCGCTAAAGGTGCGAATGGACTTGGTTTAAGTACCACTGTATTACCAGTTAGTAAGGCTGGTGCAACTTTTATAGTAGATAGTGCAATCGGATAGTTCCAAGGAGTGATGGCCGATACGACACCTACTGGGTCATGTGTAATAATTGTTCGGCCTGTTTCATGTTTACGATCCTCTGGAGCTGTCACTTTTTTCACGTTTTCAACAGCAAATTCCATCCACATAAGAGAAACAGCAATTTCCCCATGGGAATCATATAGTGCTTTTCCATGTTCGCGTGATAATAACTCTGCGATTTCAGGAGTTGCATCTTTTAGTTTCTGAATAGCGCGTTGCATTCTTTCGATACGATCATCTATATCACTCCAAGCCCAAGTTTTAAAGGCTTCATAAGCGGCATCAATCGCTTGGACTGTTTCTTCTCTTGTATTATTTGGAGCGTAACCAACAATCTGCTCAGGATATGTTGGGTTTTCACGCGGAATTTTTTGTTCTGTTTGTATTTTCTCGCCATTAATAATAGCGTTGACTGTGATTGGTTCTTTAGTCATATATAACTCCTCCGTATTGGTAAGTTTCGCTTACAAAAAGTATATTAATCCTATTAATTTCTCTATTCAAGCTATATGCTCATGATATTTTGTACTCTTCGTATTAATTTATTCAATATCAAATATGATACTAACTTCCAAACTTAGAAATTTAACAGTCACACCGAAAAGTTGCTAAAAATGTAGAAACGATAAAAGTGAAATCCTCCAAAAAATCCAGAAAAAATCAAAAGTAATTTAATGAAAAATTGAAGGAATTAGAAACCTGTTGTAGAATTAAAAAGAAATATTTTTAAGAAACAGGGGTTGATGAATGGAAGATGGACGTTAAAGATGCACAAGTAAAGGAACAAACGATATTTAGCCATAATGGTAACAGGATTAAGACAGAAGACAGAGACATTAATATCATTGCTAGATTTGAAGAACCGCTAGTCGTCGTTTTAGGCTCTGTATTGGATGATGAGGAATGTGAAGCACTTATTGAGTTGTCAAAAGAACGCCTTAAGCGATCCAAAATCGGTAGTACAAAAGAAGTCAGTGATGTACGAACAAGTAGCGGCGCATTTTTAACAGACGTCAATAGTGATATTCTGGCGCGGGTTGAAAAAAGGATTTCAGCCATTATGGGCATTCCTACAGATCATGGGGAAGGACTACATATTCTGAACTACAAACCTGGTCAAGAATACAAAGAACATTACGATTATTTTGCTCCTACAAGCAAGTCAGCAAAGAACAATCGAATCAGCACACTTGTATTATACTTAAATGATGTGGAAGAGGGCGGCACAACCTTTTTCCCCAAACTGAACTTAACTGTTTGTCCGCAAAAGGGTATGGCAGTATACTTTGAATATTTTTATAATGATCCAATGTTAAATGAGTTAACGCTTCATGCAGGAACTCCCGTCGAAAAAGGAGAGAAGTGGATCGCTACTCAATGGATGAGAAGACAGAAAGTAGAATAAATCGAAATTAGATGGATCATTTCGATATTAAATATATATTAAAAATAGAAAGCTGCCGCAATCAATCAAATTGCAGCAGCTCTTATATTTTGGTCCTATGGTAGTATCGACCATAGGATCAAGATATTGTAGATAACTAGATCAGATGATATCTAACAGTAACAATATTATTTCCTAACTAAGTGAATGATTCTGAAGAAATACCTTTTCTAATTGGTCGCTCCTTAAAGGCTTACTAAAATAATATCCTTGGCCTATATCACAACCATACTGATCCAGAACAAGACATT
>JAPSJC010000146.1 GCA_031178355.1 Ureibacillus sp. | reverse complement strand
CGACAATCAAACTTTACAATTTATTAGCGTATATTCATCTCATTTGGATTAGGGCCAGTTCGACGGCCGGAATCTAACTTATCGATTGCCTCCATATCCTCTTTAGAAAGCTCGAAGTCAAATACATTTATGTTCTCTTCCATTCGGGAAAGTGTTATAGTTTTTGGAATAACAATCGTTTCATTCTGCAGATGCCAGCGGAGGACAATTTGTGCAGCAGTTTTATTATAGTTCTCTGCGATTTTTAAAATCACTTCATCTTTAAGCACATTCCCGCCTCTTTCTAACGGACTCCATGCCTCTACAAAAATATCATGTTTTTTGCAAAAAGCTTTCAATTCATTCTGCGCTAAATAGGGATGGCACTCCACTTGGTTCAGCACTGGCTTAATTTCAGTTTCATTCAACAATCTTTCTAGATGTTCAATTTCAAAGTTACAAACGCCGATTGCCCTAACGCGTCCATCTTTGTAGAGCTTTTCTAAAGCTCTATATGAATCGATATATTCATCATATTTCGGAGTTGGCCAATGAATTAAATATAAATCTAAATAATCAAGTCCAAGGCGTTCCATACTCTTATCAAAAGCTGCTAGTGTGTTTTCAAACCCATGATCCGTGTTCCACACTTTTGTTGTTATAAATAAATCTTCTCTCTTTTTTTCAGCAAGTTTAATGGCTTGGCTAACGCCTTCTTCATTTTGATAAATCATTGCAGTATCAATACTTGTATAACCAACTTTAATTGCATTTGAAACAGCTTCAGTTGTTTCTTCATTTCCTACTTGAAATACTCCAAAACCAAGCTGTGGCATTTTTATACCATTATTTAAAGTAACATAGTTCATTTTTTAAAAACCTCATTTCTATTATTTGGTTATTAGAGCTGGATACAATTATTTCTGAAAACAAAAAAGTACTGGCAAAGATGATAGGCTTCAAACTATAAGTTAATTAGAAGCAGTAATTCCGCCATCAATAACAAATTCAGATCCAGTTGAATAACTAGCATCATCAGAAGCTATAAATAAAACGAGTTTAGATACTTCTTTTGGTTCACCCACTCTATTTAATGGAACTGATAAACCGTCAATGAAGCCAGATATTTCATCTTGCGATTCAATCATTGGTGTTCTAATCGGTCCTGGATGAACAGAGTTTACTCGAATATTGTATTCAGCAAATTCTTGTGCAGCTGTTTTTGTCATGCCTGTAAGAGCAAATTTAGAAGCATCATAGGCTACAAATCCATACTCACCACGAAGTCCATTAATAGAGGAAATATTAACAATAGATCCGTTTCCAGCTTTTTTCATGGAAGGCAAAACAGCTTTCATGCCTAGAAAAGGGCCAACCTGATTAATTCTAATAACTCTGTTATACTCTTCTTCTGTAATATCTTCAATTTTACGGAATAAATCGACACCAGCATTATTTACTAGGATGTTTACCGGACCAAATACAGACTCCGCCAATTCCACTACTTGATTCCAATCATCAGCATTTGAAATATCATGCTTAATGAACCTCACATTGTCACCTAATTCTTTTGCAATTGCTTCTCCTTCATTCACAAGAATATCTGAGAATACAACCTTGGCACCTTCTTCAACAAACAAACGTACATGTGCTTCTCCCTGTCCTCGTGCTGCACCAGTAATAATCGCTACTTTACCATCTAATTTTCCCATTTAAAATAAATCCTCCTTTAGTTCATTTCGGTTTGTTTTGAATAAGATGTTTGGCCAGCAAAATTCAAACAAATTAGAATTTCTATTTGAATATATTAATTAGCCTATCTGTACGAACGTTCGTAAGTTAAAGCTTAAAAAATTTACTTAAACACTTATCAAAATAAAAATAAGAAAGCCCATTCATATCTTTTTGATTATTTGTATGGGCTTATTATAATTAATTAGATATCCCTTTCCAGTATATTTCCCATGATATAGCCAATCTTCTTTCAAATTTTTCTATACTCGACCCTGAGTAGATTAATTCAACCCAGATTCCATCCAAAAAATTAGAAAATGAAATCATGCCTTCTTCAGGCGTTACCTTAATATTTTCATCTCTTTCAAAAGTTCGTACTAACACTTTTTCTAGTTCATGGTTGTATTCATGAAACTGGCTCATCACCGTACTCTGCAGATGAAAAGGAGGTATAAACGCCATTCGAAGCAAAAATTTTATTTCTAAGTCTTCTTGCTTCAGATACCTGTCTTTATATTTTATTAATAACTTGTGTAAAGTATCTTTTAGTTGGCCTTTCTCATTGTCATCAAAAAATTTCTTAATAAATGAGATTTCATTGTTAATTGTATCTTGCATGACCTGAAGAAATATATCTTCCTTTTGTCTGAAATGAGTATAAATGGACTGCTTTTTTATTCCCACTTCTTTAACAATGTCATCTAATGACGTTGCCTCATACCCTTTAATAACAAACTGTGCCAGTGCACTTCTTTTAATTTCCTGTGCTTTCATCAAAGCCCCCCCTTACGAACGTTCGTAAAAACATTTTAAATGAACTTATTTACTGCTGTCAATATTACGCCCCCAAAATAAAGCGATAAAATTTACCTACATGAGATACCCCATGGTTTATCTATATTTAAATGCAAAGAAATTTAATATTCTTTCCTTAATTTTCACATTATTTAATCTTAAGTTTATCTCTTTTTTTCAAATGCGCTTGATCTCTCGCTTCAAAGTGACCAGATTCAATAGCAAGATTCGCTCTGTAATAAACTCTTCGTTTATTGCATCAAGTATTATCTGTAATTTAAGAGTGGATCAGACACTATATTTATCTCCCCTTTATAATTAAATTTTACAAGAGCTATTATAGCGCGTGTATCATTTAATATTTAAGCTTTAATTTTGTAAATTTATGTTTTCCTACTTGAACAATAGCATCATCCTTGATTGTAAACTGTAATATTGTTCTTCTACAGTGTTTCCATAGATTTTCATACCTCTGTTATCAATCATACGACGTGCTTCACTTTTCGTGCTTTACAACTGTAACTCAACTAAAAGGTCCAAAATAGATACCTCACCATTTCCTTTCCACTCAACGACTGGAATTTTATCAGGTAAAGCCCCTTGTTGGTAACGGAAATAAAGTGCTTTTCTGCTTTTTTAGAAAAACTACAATTTGCAATAATTAGTTGACAGTTCTAAAACCTGCACATATACTTAGTCCTTACGAACATTCGTAAGGACTAAATGGATTGAAGGCAGGACTTCTTTCTTGAATTTCTTAGATAGTACTTTAATAGAATTAATTTATTCAAACATTAATAACTTTGACAATAGGCTTACTACATCATGGAAGATTTATTGGCGAGGTATCTCAATGTAACCTTAAAAAGGAACCGTACAAGTTAAAGGGGAACAATAAATAACAATGCTTTTAGGGTTCATAGGGGATATATATTGCGAGGCAAACTGTATATAGAAGTAACTTATATAAGAAATTCCACCGACTCTTGAATATTTGAAGAGTCCTCACGAACTATACCTTACGAACATTCGTAAAAAAATTCTAGAAAATGTGATAAAAATGAGTCAAAAAGGAACTATTTTAACTTTGAATTACAACGAAATATTTAAGAGGAGTGAATAAATATGAATTCAATTAATAACAAGATGTGGTCACTGTCGTTCATTTTTGTAGTGAT
>JAPSJC010000060.1 GCA_031178355.1 Ureibacillus sp. | reverse complement strand
GTACTAAAGAAACGACCTCAATTGATTCATCGTGTACCTCAACATCAATTAGCGAGTTTTCTTGGGATTACTCCTGAATCATTAAGTAGAATAAAAAAGCGAATTGAAAAAAACAATGTTTAAAGAACTTGCTCATTTTTAGAATTCTTCCCTCCCTTGAATAAAAGCCACAGAGCAAAGCTTATCTCCCCAAGAAACATTGGTATACTCAGAGGGCCATTACAATAAGTCCTATCCCTGAAATTAAAGCATAGTTTCGGTCAAATAATGGGAAGTGATTAAGTTTTTTCATATAATCGTCTCCTTTTTAGAGTTATTGTAGATTGGAGACTAGATGATTTCATTGACTTAAGTTAAGTTGTAAAACTATTTTTACATTTACCTTTATGTAACGTTTCTAAGTCCTATCTATGAGTGATTTTTAGCATAAAAAACCCTCGGCAATTTTATTTGCTGAGGGTTTTCTACTCTATATCATTTATTTCCAACAAAAAATTCGAACAGTTTACCTTGTCTCACAAAATAAACTCAATCATTCTTTCAAATAATTAATAATTAATAATTAACTGGGCTTTTTCAGGATTTACTTCGTATAATCATATCCAGCCTTTACAATATCTTTTTCTACAGGAGCTATTGTGACGCTTTCAGGAGCGACGGCTAAGTTCTTTTTAGATCCTAAAAGCCTATGATATATAATAAGAGATTTATTAACATCTGTTGATTTTATTTATTATATATCTCTAAGATTTGGATATTTGTTTTTAATCTGTTCTTTCTCGATGTAGTGGAGTATCTATCGCTTTAGAGAAAATCTTCAATCTTCATATAAAACCATGTCTTATAAACGTTCCAAACTCCTTAGCCCCTTACAACCGGGATCCACATTTCACCAAAGACTAAGCCATCTCGATGTCCCATAATAACTGCAGCATTTGGCCCGCCTACATAAGAAACTTCTGTTACTTCAGGTAAAACTGACCCAAACGCCATTCCAGTCAATGTATTTGCCAATTCTTCAGTCGATTGTGCTTCACCTTTGATAACGATATATTCACCTTTAGGAAATTCAATTACTCGTGTTGCTTCGGGTAATGTTTTGTCTGTCATTACACCTGCATAATGCATCATCTTGTTATTCACTGCTTCGTTTACGATAAGAACATAATCATTTGCCGCTAAAGATTTTAAAGTACCAAGCCTTCCATCTTCAGAAACAGCATTCCAAAAGTCTGATTTTTCCTTCATGATTCCTGCAAAATCAGTATAATGGCTCTTTAAGTCAGTTCCAAATCCTAAAACATTAAAACGATCTTTTACTTCAATAATATAATTTTTCATATACAACCATCCTTTTTGTTTTATTCATCAAATGACTTGTTAACTTCACTTGATAGCTATATCATAAATTCAAACCATGTCAAAAAATGATACTGTTTAGGAGTTTCTCATGAAAAAAGTTGAACGAATTAACATTATTATGCGCTATATCAACAACCGTTCCCACTTTACAATCTCAGAAATTATGCAGGAGTTCAATATTTCTCGTTCGACTGCAATTCGTGATATACGAGAAATTGAGTCAATGGGGATGCCACTTGTTGCTGAGGTTGGAAGGGACGGAGGGTATTTTGTTATGCATAACTCCATCCTAGCCGACGTTCGATTTACCGATAATGAAGTCAAGGCACTGTTTATTGCATTCATGGCCACAAGAAATCAGCAACTCCCATACCTAAAGAGTCGTCAGTCAGTTGCAGAAAAGTTACTTGGCCTACTTTCCGAAAACCAGCAAGATGATCTAGTTCTATTAAATCAAATTTTGCTATTTGAGGGTACTAATCCGTATAATCCTGACCTGCTTGATCTGTCCGACCTTCCTCATCCCATGTTAGAAAAGCTTATCCAAACTATTCTTTTGGATCGATATTTAATGATTACAATGGAAGACGTTGTTGGAAAAGAAACATATATAATTTATCTCTTGCATCTTTTTCGTGAAAAAAGTGTATGGCTGATTGAAGCTTTTGACTTGAATGAAGAAAAGAAAAAGCTTTTCCAAGTCGATCAACTCATCGATGTGCAATCCTTCCCTACGAAAAATAGACTGAGTATGAAACAAATGTTTGAAAAGATGAATACCCACGAGGATGGAATCAATCTTGTCCTTGAACTAGGTCCAAAAGCAATTGCACAGTTTAAAAAATACCACCCCATAAAAATGACAATTTCCTATACAAATCCATTCCAAGCAACAGCTATTCTAAAGACGTTTATTAATGTGGAACATCCGGAAGAATTGTCGGAAATGGCCAGTTGGCTGCTATTTCTTGGTGATGATATCAAGGTTAGAAAAATGCCAAATGAAGTTAAAGTTATTATTCAAAACAGATTAGGGAATGTTTTTCTTTAACTAATTAACTTAAGTCAATGCATGGTTGTTATCCCTTTGTTACGATTAATTAAACTAAGATTCTTTATAAAAATGGGATTTTATTTATTAAAAATTGGAGGGTATTTTATGAAAGCTATCGTTTGTAGCAAATATGGTTCACCTGATGTACTTGAATTACAAGAGATAAAAAAACCTTTACCGACCGGGAATCAAGTATTGGTAAGAGTTCATGCAGCATCCTTGAACTATGGTAACGTGGTTCTTCTACAAGGCAAACCTTACTTAGCCCGCCTTGCCTTTGGACTAACGAAACCAAAATATTCTGTTCCAGGAGGGGATATGGCTGGTACAGTTGAAGCTATTGGTGAAAATGTCAAGCTTTTGCAGGTTGGGGATGAAGTATTTGGCGATCTCTCTGGTTGTGGTTGGGGTAGTTTTGCCGAATATGTAACCGTCCCTGAAAATGCTTTAGCATTAAAACCAAGTAATATCTCCTTTGAGGAAGCAGCTGCGACACCTATGGCAAGTGTAACAGCCTTACAGGGTCTGCGTGACAAAGGTAAGATTAAATCAGGACAGAAGGTATTAATTTATGGAGCATCTGGTGGGGTCGGTACTTTCGCAGTACAAATTGCCAAATCCTTTGGTGCTGAAGTGACAGGTGTTTGTAGCACAAGAAACCTAGAAATATTACGATCCATAGGAGCAGACCGTATAATTGATTATACAAAAGAGGATCTCTTTCAAAATGAGGAACGTTATGATTTGATTCTTGGGGTGAATGGTTCCAATTCCATTTCATCTTATAAACGTATATTAAAACCTAATGGGAATTTTGTTCACGTAGGAGGTTCCGGATCCCAACTTTTTCAAGCATTATTTCTTGGACCTTTCATTTCAATGGTTGAAAGAAAGAAAATAAATAATCTATTACAAAGAGCAAACCAAAAAGACCTAAATTATGTAAAGGAGTTGCTTGAAACAGGTAAAATAAAACCAATTATTGATAAACGTTTTAAGTTAAGTGAAGTAACTGAAGCGTTCGAGTATTTTCAGGAGGGTCACGCTCAAGGTAAAGTAGTCATTACTGTATAATTTGTATTTGAAGCCCCTTTAATTGAGAGTAATTATCAATTGGTGTATGCTAGATTATAAATATCATATAGTTGAAAAAAGGGGAAATTACAATGCAAATTTACTGGACTAAAATAAAACAGATTATTAAGGAAACGCCTGAAATTAGAACGTATTTGCTCGAACGTCCAGAAGATTTTACATGGGAAGAAGGTGCCCACACCCACTTAGGACTTGAAGGTTTCAATGCAGGTGAGAAACCAAACAAAAGCCTGGTTCGTCATATGTCTATTTCTACGTTACCGCAGGAAAATGTAATTGGTATTACAACACGCATTAAAGAGCGAAGCTCAGAGTTTAAATCGATTTTGAACAACCTTGAAATCGGCGATAAAGTGGCAATTTTTAAAATCCATTCGAATGTTCCTCTCAAAAGAGAAAACAAAAATGTTTACTTATTGTCATCGGGTGTCGGTCTAGCAACGTTCAGACCACTTGTACTTGAATATTTGGAACGTGCTGACAATGTTAATCAAATCCATTCTTTAAACATTGATTCATCAAAGGATTTCTTATTTACGAATATCTTTAAATCCGAACAAGATAAAAAGTTCACTGCACAGTTCGTCGATAACCGTAACGACTACTATGAAGAAGTGAAAAAAAATGCTGCTGACAAAGATGGGCTCTTCTATGTTGTGGGTAGCGAAGAGTTCCTAGTACAGAACATTGCGGTACTGGGTGAGCATGGCATTAAACCAGAACAGATTATGCTCGATAAAAGAGAGAATCAACTTCCTAACTATTTATCATACGATTTATCAGTTTAAGAAAGACAAAATATTTACTTTATAAATACTAAATAGATCTTCCATTAACTGGTGCGATTGTTCAATAAGAACAGTCGCTTTTTTTGCGAATAAAGCAATCGAGTTCAAATACTAATTTTATTTTAAAAAAAGACTGTAGGCAACTTGAACTCAATCAAGTTAGTCTACAGTCTAAAGAAATCAGGAGATTGCCTCCCAATTTCTGCTGTCCAATTATCTACATCTACGTAAAATTAAAACTGGACGGTTAGGGTTTACTTGAGCTGCTTCTACAATTTTAAATCCTTGCTCACATAAACAAGCAATTGCATCTGCTGCTGTAGTCGTACCCTCCACGATTAAGCAGTTTACGTTACAGCTAGCGTTAAAACCTGTTACTACTACATCGGTAGTTGGTCCACCTACCTGGTCAATAACTAAAGTTACAATGCAACAGTCTTCACATTTATCATGATGTTTTTTACCATGATCGTGTTTTTTATCGCAGCCACATTTATGATGATTATCATCACCTAGAACTTTTTTCAAAAGTTTAATGATATCATCTAATTTGTTTTCTAGACCATCGTTAAATAGATTAAGTTTATTTAATTGTGCCATTTTGCTTTCCCCCCTCTCAATATTTGATACTACATTATATTAATCTTGTGATTAGCGGGTAAGGCGTTTATACTAACCCTCTAATAATTTTTAGAAATTAGTTTCTGTTTCTTTATAATTGATATATTTGCCTAGAAGGTGGAGATAGATTTTAGGGTAATACCTAAGAGAATGTGATTTCGTATTAATCGTCTGGTTGCAGATACGGAAAAATTGTAGGAATAATTACAAGTGTTCGATAAGCATATTTGCTAGTAAGCGGAAAAAATACGAACTTGTGAAAGATATTATAGATGAATTATTGAAACGCACTGTCAAAATTAATAAACAAATGAGGGCGTAAATTCAATTAAAGGATTTACGCTTTTTTTATTGAATTTATTAACTAACTGATTAGAACGTAACTAGATAGGGGAGTGTGCAAAGTATGCAAAAACTATTGATTTTACTGTTTGTAATAGGGTTGAGTTTGGTTGGGTGTAATCAAGAAGCTTCAATGAATGAACCAAATGACATGCAAGAAGTCACAGCACAAAACGAATCTCTCGAAGTAAATTCTTTAACGATCTATGAAAGAAAAAATGAAAACTATAAAATCCTAAGAGAAGTTGTTGATACTACTGAAATAAAGAATGCTATTAAAATTGTTGAGAATGCTGAGTGGGAAGAGAATATAAAGGTTCAAATGGAATCTCCACCTGACTATCGCTTTCAGATGGGAGCAATTACTTATGGAACATGGGTTAGTCCAACAAAAGATAGTCTAGAATTAGTCGCAGAAGGGCAATCAAGATATACGAAACTTTCAATGGAAGATTCTAAAGCTTTGTATCAAGTTTTTACAGGGCAAGTGTTGAATTAGACAATGATACCAATGTGAATTTCAATTTTATCTATATTTAATGACGTTAACCCAAAAAAGATTTAGCGTCTATGGTTCTAATCGCTGTTTGTAAAAAGAAATATACTCATTTTTATGTGAAGCTGGCCTTTTGAAAAGGTATTACAAAAAGCGTTAGATCGTTAGCGAAGAATAAAGGGGTGGATTTCATTGGGGAATGAAATAATGTTTAGAATGGCAACGGAAGAAGATTTAGAAAGTATCGTTTCGATGCTTGCAGATGATATTTTGGGAAGTAAACGTGAGCGTTATCAGCTTCCACTTCCGACTAGTTATCTTCAAGCATTTGAAGCAATTAAATCTGATCCTAATAATGAATTAGTAGTAGCTTGTGAAGGCGATAAAGTAATTGGTGTCCAACAAATCACTTTTACACCTTATCTAACTCACCAAGGTGGATGGAGAGCAACTATCGAGGGAGTGAGAACATCTACTTCTGTTAGAGGGAAGGGTGTAGGAACGCTACTTATTAGGTGGGCAATTCAGCGTGCTAAAGAACGTGGATGTCATTTAGTGCAACTGACGACAGATAAAAAAAGAGAAGATGCGTTAAGGTTTTATGAACGGTTAGGCTTTGAAGCCACTCATGAAGGGTTAAAACTGAAACTTTAGTTTCGTCCTACCAAAGCAGAATAGTGAACAGTGTAAAATGGGAGATATATCATTACTCTTTCAAGAGCTATATATGAGTTGGATATGGAAACTAAAGAATGAAAAAAGTGAGATATTAATAGATACTTTAAGTATTTTTTTATGAAAGAATATGTTAAATTACTAATGAAAACTAAACTATTGGAAAAACTAACAATGTAACTCTGATATCGTTTATGTGCAAGCATATTTCATATTTAGAGGACTATTTCTGTTTAAGGAGTTTAAAATTGAAAATAAAAGACTTTGCTTTAACCACTATTTTTTTATCGATTATTCTATTATGTGCTTTAACACCACTTGGTTTTATACATTTAGGTGTCATTAAAGCGACTATTATTCATATCCCAATTATTATCGCTTCTATTATTTTAGGACCAAAAATTGGTGCTGCACTCGGATTTGTATTTGGTATTACAAGTATCGCAACAAACACAATTGCGCCAACATTACTTTCATTTGCGTTTTCACCAGCAATACCAGTTTTAGGAACGAGTCAGGGAAGCTTTTGGGCACTATTTATTGCAATTGTTCCACGAGTACTCGTTGGTTTAATTCCTTACTATCTTTATAAAGTATTCTATAGAGAAAGAACTGAGAAAAAATCTAACCAAAAACAGGCTCTGTTTCTAACAGCACTGCTTTCAACGTTTATACATACATTTTTAGTCATGGGTTCTATTACTTTGTTGTTTCAAGATGCCTATGCTCAAGCGATAAATGCTGATAGCACCAGTGCAATTTTTATTGCTGTTTTAACAGTGTTTGTGACAAACGGACTTTTTGAAGCAGTCCTAGCCGCATTTCTAACAGCGATTATTGCCCCGACATTATTAAGAATATCCAGAAAATAAATATTAGTTACAAAAAGCGACTTATTAATAATAGAAATGAAATGTAAAAGCAGTGTGAGATTTTATTAGATCACACTGCTTTTTTATTTATAAGCAAATGTTTATTTTTAAAGATGGCAAAGCAAAAGAACCCAATAATAGTGGACGTCAGTTTTAAAGTATTTACTCTTCCACAATTTCTAACTGCTTGTAATAGTTATCTACAATGGGGTGGATATCTGGATTTGAATCGTAATAAGTATTCTCAATTTGATTAAGAGTAAATTTAAAACTTTTTTCGCCATCAAAAAGAGCTATGCCATATCGCCACCCAGAACGTTCTGCCTGATTATCTTGTGGAGTATATTCTATTTTATTAATCATAGATAGAAATTCCCCGATTTGTTCTAGATTAGTTATCGTTTTAGAAGCACCAGTTGAGCCATCTTGAATAATAACTTTATCTATATTTTCGAGTTTTGCATCCTTATAAAAACCTTCTAATGATTGCGTTTTCCCATTCGTACAGGCAGAAAGTAATAATAGACTTACTATCGTGACTAGGAACAAGTATTTTTTCATAATAAATTACCTCCACTTCTATTGTGCTACCAATTAGATGTAATAAAATACAAAAAGTTTCAGTAACGTAATAATTACCATAAATTCTAAATGCCTATTAATGCTATTGGATATCACTCTTTTAGAAATACCTTTATTCAAGCATTCCTCTTTTCTCCAGGACATAAGAAATCCTTAAAGATTAACCAAATACTAAAGTGATAGGGAGGTAAAACTGTATATAAAAATGAATATATAAGTAGTTGAGAATATTGGTAAAGTATAGAAGGGATATATTATTTGGTAAATTACGGGAGGGAATTGAATCGTGAAATCGGTAAAGGTTTATCAATATGATGCTTTTAGCAAAGAACCTAATAAAGGGAATCCAGCAGGGGTTGTCTTAAATGGAGATGACTTAACAGCTGATGAGATGCAAGACATTGCTCAAAAAGTTGGTTTTAATGAAACAGCTTTTCCAGTTAAATCTGACATCGCTGATATAAGAATCCGTTATTTTACACCCGGCCACGAAATGGACCTTTGCGGTCATGCAACAATGGCAACGGTTTATGCTTTAAAAACAAGAGGTTTATTAGGGGATAAAACGAATTTGACACTTGAAACAAAGGCTGGTGTTTTACCGATAAAGATTGATCAAACTGCTGATAATGAAATATACATAACGATGAAACAAGCGTCACCACAGTTTAAAGAATTTAAAGGTTCAACGGAGGACTTAGCTCACTCAATCGGATTAACAAAAGAGGATATTGAAGAGGGATTACCTATTTTATATGGTAGCACTGGAACTTGGACACTTATAATTCCAATCAAAACACTTGATGCTTTTAATAGAATGAAACCAAATAATCAATTATTCCCTTCAATATTAAATGAAATGCCGAAAACATCCATTCATCCGTTTTGTTTAGAAACCTATGATTCTAACGCTGATATGCATGCCCGGCACTTCTCATCTCCCTACTCAGGTACGATAGAAGATGCAGTAACGGGTACAGCTTCAGGCGTAATGGGTGCCTATTATGCAAACTATATAAATGGGAATTTTGAAGAATCACTAAACCTCGTTGTAGAGCAGGGCCATGAAATTGATAAAAATGGTCGGGTTATAGTCCACGTATCGAAAACTGAAGATCATTATGACATTGAGATAACTGGTAATGCGGTTTATGTTAAAGAGTTTGAGGTATCATTAGGAGAATAGAGGTAAAGTAACATAAAGAAATTGTGGGGATAAATTGTGAACTTTAACTGTGACTATCCAACATATAATGAAACAGAAGTATACTGGCAAAACTATCAGAGTTTTTTTCCTAAAGAACTGAGAATGAATGAAAACAATCTTCCTGTTGAGGAATGGTGGGATTGGAATGATTGCCAGATACATCTAGATCGAATGCCCGTTTCTGAATCGAAAATGAAGGTACTTTTTATTCATGGTGCAGGTGGAAATGGTAGACTCTTTGCACCTTATGCCCGAATGCTGCAAATACATGGTTATGAGGTTGTTTCACCAGATCTCCCTCCATATGGTCTCAGTTACGCGAAATCATTAAAATCAATCGATTACAATCATTGGATTCAAATCATTAGAGATTTAATCCAACGAGAAATCGAACGCGACGGTAAACCCATTGTTTTATTAGGAGCAAGTATCGGAGGTATGCTAGCCTACCATACAACAAATATTAGTAAACATGTGAAAGGGTTGATTGTAACGACCTTTGTTGACACGAGTAATCCAAAAGTTCGTGATCATATTGCACCGAACAAGGTATTTAGCCGTTTAGGGAAATTTGTAATAGATACTTTTCCATATCTATTGAACTCGATTCGGATACCAGTAACAATGGTGTCACGTATGAATTTAATTACCAATAACCCTCAACTGACACAATTAATAATAAAGGATCCTTTAGCTGCAGGAACAAAAATTACTTTCCGTTTTCTAAGAACCTTTTTAAATATGAAACCAGTGATAGAACCTGAGCTTTTTGATCAATGCCCTATATTATTAATTCATCCAGAAATAGATCCAATGACGCCATTTAGTTTAAGTGAACCTTTCTATGACAGATTAAATTGCAAGAAACAATGTGTCATATTAGAAGGTGCTGGCCATTTTCCTATAGAACAACCCGGTGTGGATCAGATGAAAACAGCCATTCTGACATTTCTTAAAGAGCTAGAAATGGAGAGTTTTCCAGCGAAGTAACGAATCAAACGCCATCGCCTCCCAATTATTTATTAAGTTTTGAATGACAGAGATTCACTCAAAGTTTTCGCTAGTTCTAACAATTAGTTCCATTGTTGGACCATCGATTGCAATTTATTACGTTTATTTTACTTAAACGATCTCTTTTTGGATAAATTACCTAAGAAAATAAAGGAAATGTAGTACATTGAATGAAATCGAATTCTAGTAAATATTAAGTAATTACATAGGAGGTTCGATTTGTTGTTGATATTTGTTCTATTTTTTGTACCATTGGTTGGTGCTTTGTGGTTTTACAATTTCACAATCTTTTTAGAGAAATTGAAGAACGGAAAGAATGCACATAATCAGAAGGTACTAGGCGTAGCCTTTACATTTATTTTCTTAGTTGTGTTCATGTACGGTATGGGAGTTTTAAGCAGCTTCTAAATTAGCAAACTAATGACCGATTGCTAAAACCCCCAGGATTCGTCAAAATCGCATAATTTAGATGTGATATAGAAATACTTTAGTGGAACTAAAATACAAAGGGGTTAGATTTATGAATAAAGTTGCGATTATTACTGGTGGCGGTAGCGGTTTAGGTCAAGCAACATCGGTTCGCTTAGCAAAAGAAGGTGTGGACATTGTTGTAGTGGATGTTAGTGAAAAAGGTGGCAATGAAACCGTAGAAATGGTGAAAGCATTAGGGGTAGAATCCATTTTCATTAAGGCGGATGTTTCGAAACATGAAGAAGTAAAAAATTATGTCGATCAAACAGTTGAACGCTTCGGAAAGATTGATTATTTCTTTAATAACGCTGGTATATCAGGAAGTGGATCATACTTCCTAGACTCGTCAATTGAAGAGATTAATCAAATTGTTGGAATTAACTTATTAGGTGCTTTATACGGTGTTCGATATGTTGCTGAAGTAATGTTGAAGAATGGCGGAGGTTCTATTGTAAATACTGCTTCAAGCGCTGGTGTAATTGGTCAAGATTCAGTGGTAACTTACTCTGCAACAAAACACGGGATTGTGGGAATTACGAAAAGTATGGTTGCGGAATATGGAAAAAACGGTTTACGTGTGAACGCAATTGCCCCTGGCCCTACTGAAACGCCTATGGTGAAAGCTTTCTATGAAGCAAATCCGGAAATGAAGGCTAATGCGACAAATGGAATACCTCAAAAAAGACTAGGTACACCTGACGAAGTTGCTGAGCTCGTAACGTTCTTATTAACTTCAAAAGCAGAGTATATAAATGGTGAAACAATTCGCATTGATGGTGGATTTACAAATACAAAATAATAAACTTTAAATAGAATGAGGGCATTTATCCAAGAAGGATTAATGCTTTTTTCGTGGAATTAATGTATTAGCTTCATGTATCGGTAATTACCTAACTCCTGAATTATTTATGGTAGTAAAAATAGATAATAAAGGATAGTAAGTACGATTACTATAATTTTTGTGCGTATTCATTATATAATAAATGCAATTACACAAAATACTTTACAAGCATTTGTTAAACGAAAGTAGATGATCAAATGAACTCAAATCATAATACACATAACAAACAAAGTCATCTCGAATTTTCTGTGGAAAATCTATCAAAAGCAATCTTCGTTATTAATAAACATGCGAAAGCTGCGACTGAACCTAAATTTTTGTATGACTTAAAGAAAAAAGCATTAGAAAAATTGATGGCGAATGGTAAAGCCAAAAAGTTAGGATTACATTTCTCGAAAAATCCAAAACTATCTAGACAAACTTCTACTGTGCTCATTTCTTGTGGAGACTATTTATTTCACCTTCCACCATCAAAAGAAGACTTTCAAAATTTGCCACATTTAGGAGATTTAGATGAGGGGCAAAGAAACCCAAAAACACTAATTTCACTTAGACAAGCAAAAACCCTATTAATGGCCTATACAGGTATGAAAGAACCCCATCCAACAAATCCTCATGCTTCTCGCAAATCCCAAAATTTAATGTCTCCATTTGCAAAGAGATTTGGTGAACGTTAAAAGGTAGAAGTATTAAACAAAGAATTTGCTCTATAAAAAATAAAAAAGTGAGGTTAATTCCTATTCAATTATGGCAATCTTGACTTTTTTGAAATGTCGGGTCAGGTCGGAATTCAAGGAGTACCTTTCTTTGTGTTCGACAACAAGTATGAGCTATCTTTTGTACGTCTAGTAGACTACTTTAAATCAAGTATTAGGAAAAGTCTTGGAAAAAATTAAAAAGCCTAAGAGTAACTGATTTTACAGTTTCTCTTAGGCTTTTTATAACTAATCTTTGTATTCATTCCGTTTACATCAATTTATAATAAAAAATCCGCCAATGTTTGATCAGAAATGTTCTCTTCAACTCCGATAAAGCTCAACGTAACCGAAACTGAGGAATGTCCAAATATTTGCTGTAACGTAGATAAATCCTTTGTTTGTTGATAGTAATGATAACCATAGGTTTTCCGTAAAGTTGTAGTACCAATCGATTCCTCGATTCCTGCTGCACTTGCAGCCTCCTTTAAAATGTTCCATGCTGTAACACGCGAAATAGGCTTATTTCCTTCTCTTGAAGGGAACAAGTATTCATGATCGTTTTTCCCTTTTGTATATTCCTCAATCTCCTCTTTTAAAGAAGGCGTCATTTTTATCCTTCTTACATTCCCTGTTTTTTCTTGTATCGTTAAATGAGAAGCATATTTTACCTCTTCAATTGTAAGGGGAAGAATATCCGTTATTTTTAATCCACTGTTAATCCCTAATGTGAACAAAAAACCATTACGTGGCGATTGGCTTTTTAAATATTCTTTCATTCTCTCTATTTTTTCTATATCACGGATAGGTTCAACTTTTTTCGCACCAACTCTTTTATTTTCCATAAAATCGCATCCTTTACTAAACTATACCATATGAAATGAAATGTTAAATTTATCTATCGTCAATTATAACTACATACCTCATATACAGCAATATACATATAATATAGTTCTTTAAATTGTAAAATAAATTTAAACAAAATGTTAAATTGGTAAAATTTAATATCTATCATTTTTTTGATTTACGATGTAATATTAGTTTCAGAGAGTGATACGGATTAGACACAGATTGAGAGTGTCAACATCATATTCATTCTTGCAAAAAAGGCAAACCAGTTGAAAAACTGGGACGCAAAGTTTCAGACCTGTCGTGAAGATACACTATGGTGGCTGGACCGCTCAAGAATGGAGAATACAACTCAGATTATTAGTTGTAATTCAAGATTCTTCCGAGCAAATCAAAATTTGTGTTGGAGGGATATTTTTTTATGAAGAAAAACAAGTTCGTTTATATAAATCAATCAAACAATCAAACTAATGGAGGAATTAAAATGAACAAATCATTCAATAAATTATTTACGACTGTTTCTGCATTAGCTATTATGGGAACAGTATTTGTAGGCGCTCAATCAACATTTGCAGCAACAACAGCTGGTGATACAACAACAACAGCGGGTTCATTAACAGTTACGGCTCCAAATGCGTTTTCATTTGGATCATTCGGTTTAACAGGTGAAAGAATTGTGAAAACAGCTACACTAACTGATTTAGTCGTTAATGATGCAAGAGGTAGCGGTTTAGGTTGGAATTTAAAAGTATCGGCTTCAGCATTAGCAAACGGACTAAAGGAACTTTCACCTGGATCTCTTGAATTAACGGCTGCTCCATCAATCTCAACAGTTGCAGGTGGAGACCTTCTAGGTGTAACAGCAGCAGCAGGTATTTTAGATAACGGTGGATTCATTATTGCAAATGCAACAGCAGACAAAGGAATGGGTAAATTTACATTCACTTTCGGGGAAAATTCATTAAAATTAACAATGAATCCAAAAGAAACATATGCTGGAACTTATACAACAACTGTAACTTGGGACTTATTATCTGGTCCAACTCGATAATAAATAGGTTTAGATTAAGTCACACCGTTTTTGGTGTGGCTTTTTCTTTTTTCGATAAAATATCCGTTTTAGGGTACGCTAAAAGAAAGGAGTGTATGTATTTTATGAAAAAAATGACAATTATGCTGATGACACTTTTCTTCCTCTTCTTTTTTTGGTATCCATCTAAGTCAAATGGGGAAGAGAACGAGTCTCCCATCAATGTGTATCCTATTTATCCTGAAAACCAATTAAAAGAAGTAAAAGGATATTATCACTTACAGGTAAATCCGGGAGAAGAACAGACGATTTACATAGATATTGAAAATTTTTCAGACAAAGAACAAATGGTCTTGGTCTATCCCGTTGATGCTTACACGGGTCCAACAGGAGGCATCAGGTATGAAGAACAAATGAAGGAAGAAGAATCTCGCCTTCTACATGCTGACCTTGCCTTATCCAAATACATCTCGAAGCAAGAAATAACGATTCCTCCTAAACAAGTAGAAAGAGTATCTCTATCGGTAAAAGTCCCTGATGTAGAAGGAGGAACCTTTATTGGGGGTATACGTGTTGCTATGGCTTCACCTGACAACCAAGACCAAGATGAAGCTACTGCCAAAGACCAAGCCAATGTGGTGATTGACAATAAAATCACGTTTACGGTTGGAATCCAGTTAGATTTACCAACAGAAG
>JAPSJC010000145.1 GCA_031178355.1 Ureibacillus sp. | reverse complement strand
ACTGCCATATCCATCACAAATGCAAATCCTTGCTTCTTGCCTAGAGAACCTAATGAGCCTTTTAATTTAATTTCAGGCATATTTGTTGGTAGTGGTTCATTTTTAAAACGGCACTTTAGAACTTTCACTGCGTGTTCTGCTTGTTCTTCTGCTAGTTGTGCACTTGGTGGTAGATCAGATGATGCACAGTCTCCAATTACATATACATGTTCATCATTTACTAATTGGAAATATTGATTTACAATTGGTCGGCCTTTAGAATCCTTTTCAATACCTTCAATTTCTCTAACTACTTTAACTGGTTGTACTCCAGCGGTCCATACTGCAGCATCTACCGGAATAACCTGATCGTGGTTGTATAATGCATTTTCCTCTACCTTAGTGATATTGGATTCAGCAATCACTTCAACATTATTTTTTTCGAACCATACTTTTATATAGTTACTTAGTTTCTCTGGGAAATCGCGTAATATACGGTGTGAACGGTCGAATAATTTAATATTTAAATCCGCTCTGCTTTCACGTAATTCACTTGCTAATTCAATACCACTTAGTCCAGCTCCGATAATTCCTACTGTAGATCCTGCTGGTAAGCCACAAAGCTTTTCAAAGGTATTGCGTGATTTAGCAATAGTTTGAATGCTATAAGTATACTCTTTTGCACCTGGTACTCCATGATATATATCTTCACAACCTAGTCCAATTACTAAATCGTCATATTCTAATTCGTCAGTTTCATTTAAATAAACAATTTTTTCTTTAGTGTCAATTTTTGTTATCTCACCATAAACCCTTTTTAATCTCGGATGATCAGGGAAATCTACACGAACTTCTTTGTCAGTAGAAGTTCCTGCTGCTAACGCATAGAATTCCGTTTTCAAACTGTGAAAAGGTGTTCTGTCAACTAATGTAATCATGGTGTCTTCGGGGAAGTTATTTGGTAATAGTCGTAATAACATACGCATATTGCCATAACCTCCACCTAGTAATACTAAGTTTTTCATATAACTCTCCCTTATCTTTTGTGAAGTTCACAAATAATACACATTCGAGTATAGCTCATTGTGATACTTTTCACAATGGTATTTTGTACTTTTGTGAAAAATTTCACATTTGAACGGAAATACGGACAAAGCACAGATATATCTATTCTAATAGATTTTTAAAAGTCTGAAAAATTGACGGATTGGCAAAAACAGAGTAGCATTTTCTTGAGGTGAACTCCATTGAATCCATTAGTTGAATTTTGTATTAGTAATCTAGTAAGTGGTGCACAAGAAGCTTACGAAATACTGGAAAAAGATCCAAATGTAGATGTACTTGAATATGGCTGTTTAAGTCATTGTACATTATGCGATAGATCACTCTATGCACTTGTAAATGGTGATCGTGTAGAAGCGGACACACCAGAAGAGCTTACAAAAAAGATTTATCAATATATAGAGGAAAACCCTCTTTTCTAATTTAAAAGGGCGTACAAATTTGTACGCCCTTTTTTATAATTCAACTTGATCTAAATGCTCTAAGCAGTAGGTTGGTTTTCTTTCTTTTGTTAGTACGATTTCAGTGCTTGTTACACCAGTATTTACATGTATCGTATCGCATCCAAAGTGAACTCCACACAGTATATCTGTATCGTAATTATCACCAATCATAACCATCTCTTCTTTTTGGTAACCGTATTCTTCTTGAATAACATCTAACATAACAGGGGATGGTTTTCCAATATACATCGGTTCAACATTTGCGACATTCGCAATTAATTGCACAAATGAACCATTTCCCGGTAAAAAACCATATTCACTAGGGAATTTGATATCTTCGTTTGTCCCAATTAGTTTTGCACCGTTTTGCACCGCTGCACACGCCTTAGCAAGCTTTATATAGTCTACTGTTTGATCAATCCCGACTACCACTACATCTGCCTCTAAATCATCAGTAACTTTGAATCCTTCTTGTCTTAAAGCCGTTTCCAAGCCTTCTGAACCAATCATATGGACTTTTGCATCAAAATAATTTTGAGCAATAAATTTTGCTGTTGTGATTGCACTGGAATAGATTCTAGACACTGCTGTTTCAATACCGATTTTAGCTAACGCCTTTTGAAATTGGACAGGAGTTTTTGAAGCATTATTTGTAATAAAGTAATACTCTATCCCCATTTCTTGTAAGCGATGAATAAATCGAACTGCCGATTCAATGCTTTCGTTCCCTCTATAGACTGTGCCGTCTAAATCAAAACAATATGCCTTATAAGTTTTCATTTTTATTCTCCGGTAAGAATGCGGAAACTGGGCCTAATTCATTCTCTAAATAATTTAAGACGTGGCTAGAAAATTTTCTCAGAGTAGAAAGGTTATCATTTAATACTTTTAAAACTAATTCATTATCTACTTGAACGAATTCTCTTACAATTAATTTACGAAGACCAACAACTTCTTTTAAAGGTTTTTCCATATCACTTGTAATTACTTTTTCATCAAGTAGGATATCAATAATATCCTCATAACTTCCTGGATCTCTCATAATAAAGCCATCAATGATTAAGTTTCCAACATCCATTAATGATTCTATTGTATTGTGACCAATTCTTTGTAGCGCTAATTTTGTCACTTCATTATTCAACCAGTCGTTAGATTTTTCATAGATGCTTAATATCTCATCTAAATGATTTAATGTAATAATTATTTTGTTTCGATCGACAAAGTACATGTCAACGTCCCCCATTTCAATCAATTAAGTTGATAGTCGTTTCTTTTTTATAGTACCATATTCTATAGAATTGGGAGGAGTAAAAGAGAATGGAACGTTTTTTCTTATATGATGATACTGAAGACACTAAAACGAGGTTTGTGAGTTTTACAGGTAAACTTATTCGCTATGACTTAGCTATTGTGCAATCGAGACGTTTCTTTGGGAAAGTGCTTGTATTAGATATGCAATCTAGTAGATTCGCAATTATTGGACCAGATGATATAGAAGAACCTGGTTATTTAGAACATGTATACAATAAAACCGAAGAAGAAGCAGAAGATTTACGAGAGTATCTGACAGAATTACTAGGCTAAAAATGAAAGGACCAATCTCTATAATAAGAGTTGGTCCTTTTTATGTCTTTAATTAGAGCTGTTCTTGTGTTTCTAAATCCTGCGTACTATTTGTACTTTCCACTTTTGTTGGCACTTCCGTTTGGCGAGGTGCTCTACCAGTTTTCTTTAAAATAAAATACGCACATCCAAAATTACAATATTCATACAAATAATCTTCAAATGAACTGATTTTCGTGTCGAACGTAGATTTTTGGTTACGGTCATCAAAGAACCCCTTCATACGTAGTTGACCATAACCCCAGTCGCCAACAATGTAATCATATTTAGCTAATACATCAGAGTAGCGTGCTAAAAATACCTCTTCTTGAAAACCATCTCGGACATTTTCGACCATTTCATATGCATATCCATCTGCGATGATCATCGAAACTCCTCCTTCTTCAGCCTAGCATTTTACTTTTTACTGTGTCGTATCAGTTAATATCTATTTTTATCCTTCATATTGAAGTTGTCTATTCTTCGTTGCTTCATTGACTTGTTCATCTGCATGATAACTACTACGTACTAATGGGCCTGCTTGGCAATGCTTAAATCCTTTTTCCATAGCAATTTTACGTAACTTCCCAAATTCAATTGGTGAATAATATTTTTTTACAGCTAAATGTTTTTTAGTTGGTTGTAAATATTGTCCAATTGTCATGATATCAACATCGTTTGCTCGTAAGTCATCCATTACTTCTAAAATTTCTTCCCAAGTTTCACCTAGACCAATCATTAATGATGATTTAGTAGGAATATCTGGCTGCATTTCTTTAGCACGACGTAAAAATTCTAAAGAACGGTCATACTTTGCACGTGCACGAACTCTTGGAGTAAGGCG
>JAPSJC010000059.1 GCA_031178355.1 Ureibacillus sp. | reverse complement strand
TTTTTATAAATTATTCAAATATAGTATTTGAAAATATTCTCTAGTTTTAAAGGTATAACCTAAATTTCTATAATATGGGTTAAATTATCTATTAATTTTATAAAAATAGTAAAATATTGAACATATTCATCTAAAGATAATATTGATTTTATCAATTATTTAAACTATCATAAAATTGTAAAATATTTTTACAACTGAAGTGTGATATTGTTAAATGTTTACTAGTTTAGGGGGGAATTAATATGAAAAAATCTTTATTATTATTAATAGTAGCAGCATTTGCGTTAGTTTTAGCTGCATGTGGTTCTGATGAGCAAGCTGGTACAGGTGGTTCAGAAAAAACTGTTTACACAGTAGGTATTGATACAACTTATCCACCGTTTGAATACGAAGAAAACGGTAAGTATGTTGGAATTGATGTTGATTTAATTAACGCTATTGCAGAAGATCAAGGTTTTGAAGTGGAATTAAAAGCAATGGATTTCAAAGGTATTATCCCTGCGCTTCAAGCTGGTCAATTAGACATCTCAATGGGTGGTATGAGTATTACAGAGGAACGAAAAGAAGTAGTTGATTTTACAGATGCTTATTTTGATGCAGGAGTTTCTCTTGTTATTGGTAAAGACAATACAGAAATTCAATCTGTAGAGGATCTAAAAGGAAAGAAAGTGGCTGTTAAAAAAGGTACAGTTGGAGCAAATTATGCTCAATCTATCGTAGATGAAATTGGATTTGAAATTGTACAATTTGATGATAGTCCATCAATGTTCTTAGAAGTTCAAAATGGCAATGCTGCCGCTTTATTCGAGGACTACCCTGTAATTTCTTATGCAATCGCTCAACAGGATCTTGGTTTACAAGTAGTTGGTGATCGTTTAAATGATGATCAATATGGTATTGGTGTATTAAAAGGTAAAAACCAAGAGATTTTAGAAAAAATTAACCAAGGTTTAAAGAACTTAAAAGAAAACGGTAAATATCAAGAAATCCTAGACAAATACTTAGCAGCAGAATAATAAAAATAGCACGCTATTTGCGTGCTTCTTTTGTACATAAAGGAGTGTAGACAGACATGGAAGCAGCAATCAATGCATTACCTTATCTATTTCAAGGATTAATGACAACTTTATATATTTTCATAATTGCTATCATTATAGGTTTCATTATAGGTCTTGTTGTTGCATTGTTAAGATTAACACCTATTAAACCTCTACAATGGATTGCAAAACTTTATGTTGATATCATTCGTGGAACACCGTTACTTGTTCAAATCTTCTTTATCTATTTTGGTTTGAATTCATTAACGTTTATTAGTTTAGATAATACGACAGCTGGTATTATTACCATTGCTATTAACGCTGGTGCTTATTTATCTGAAAATATTCGAGCGGGTATTCAATCCATTGATAAAGGTCAAACAGAAGCTTCACGTTCATTAGGCTTTTCTGGTATACAAACAATGCGCTTTATTATTCTTCCGCAAGCACTAAGAAGAATGCTACCCACATTTACAAATCAAGCAATCATTACGTTAAAAGATACTTCATTGTTATCAATAATTGGTATTGCAGATTTAACACAAAGAGGAGAGGTACAAGCTTCTGCTACATTCCAATCCTTTGCAATATGGACTACTGTAGGGATAATTTACTTTGTTGTAATTTACTTATTAACTCTACTTAGTAACTTCCTTGAAAGGAGATTTGAATTACGATGAGTATTGTTCAAGTGAAAAATTTAAAGAAAAATTATGGTCAAACAGAAGTTTTGAAGGATATTTCAGTTGAAATCAATGAGAAAGAAGTTGTTTGTGTAATCGGACCTTCTGGTTCAGGGAAAAGTACCTTTCTACGCTGTTTAAACCGTCTAGAAGAAATTACATCAGGAACAATCCTAGTCAATGGACACGAAATGACTGATAAAAATTCAGATATTAATAAATTCAGACAAGATGTTGGAATGGTTTTTCAACAATTTAATTTATTCCCTCATATGACAGTACTACACAATGTTTCACTTGCTCCTATAAAACTTAAAGGAAAGTCAAAAAGTGAAGCTGAAACATTAGCAATGAACTTATTAGAAAAAGTTGGATTAAAAGACAAAGCTAACTCTTATCCTAGTCAGTTATCAGGTGGACAACAGCAACGTGTCGCAATTGCACGGGCACTTGCAATGGAGCCTAAAATCATGTTGTTTGACGAACCAACATCTGCATTAGATCCAGAGATGGTTGGAGATGTTCTAAATGTTATGAAGGAACTGGCTAATGAGGGTATGACGATGGTTATAGTTACGCATGAAATGGGATTTGCACGTGACGTATGTGATCGAGTTATCTTCATGGATGGCGGATACATAGTTGAACAGGGCGCCCCTGAGGATGTATTTACAAATCCTGAGCATGATCGTACAAGAAGTTTCTTAAGTAAAGTATTAAAAGGATAGTTTTTCAAAATATTATTTTTAGTATGTGCCCAAACCATTAAAAATAATATATCTACATATCTATATTAAGTCTTTAAATAGAGTGCTTACTCTGTTTAAAGGCTTTTTTATTTTGCCTTGGAATAATGGAATTATATAAAAATATGGTTTGAGGAAATCTTTAAATCATGAGTAAACTGTTTTTTCACAATTTTTTATAGATTGAAAAGAAATAGCAAAAATGTATATTAGATAGCTTGGGTGGAATAATAAAACAAGTTGAAATGACAATCAGAAAAAGTTTGGGAAATATGGATTCTGATACTGAATAATTACTGGTTATATATGAAAATCAATAAAGGAGGAATAGGTTTGTTAATTGCCATATTTAAAATAATTATTATGGCTGTACAATTATTTTTACTTTTCTATTGGGTTTATTGGCTATTCATTAGCTTCTTTGGTTTCAGTAAACCTAAAAGACTAAAAGAACATGCTCCTGAGAAAAGGTTTCTAATATTAGTACCTGCGCATAATGAAGAAGCTGTAATTGGCCAACTAGTAGAAAATCTTAAAAGCTTAGATTATCCAAAACATTTATATGAGGTTTGTGTTATAGCGGATAATTGTACAGATAATACTGTAGAGATTTGTAATACTTTAGGTGTAAAGGTTATAGAACATATATCTGCACCTGGAGAATTAAGAGGTAAACCTTATGGAATTAAATATGCAATTGATCAGTATGGAGACAAATTAACGACTGATTTTGATGGGGTTGCTTTCTTTGATGCGGATAACCTTGTTACGTTAAACTACCTTAAAGAAATGAATAATCATTTAATGAATGGTGATAGATTAATTCAATGTTACCTAGACTCTAAAAATCCAGATGATAATTGGGTTACATTGTCGTATGCCACAAGTTATTATTACATGAATCGTTCCTGGCAGTTAGCAAAATCAAAATTAGGTCTTCCGAATGCAATAGGTGGAACAGGATTCTGTGTTGACACACATCTATTCAAAGAAGTTGGATGGACAGCAAGGTCACTTACTGAAGATCTTGAATTTACAATGCAATGTATTTTAGTGGGTGTTAAAGCAACATGGTGTCATAATGCTAGGGTGTTTGATGAAAAACCAGAAGGATTTATTGCTTCCTGTGTTCAAAGACTGAGATGGGCAAGAGGACATTGGGAAGTTTGTATAAAGTATACGCCTAAATTATTTAAACGCTTCCTACGTAAGGGGGATATAGCAGCATTTGATGGCGCTTTATATTTAATGAACCCTGGAAAAATAGTATTGAATGCATTAACAGGAATTATCTTCTATATATCCTTCTTTGCAGATTTTAACGCAATTGGCGGTATTTTACCATGGCAAGTTTGGGCAACGGTGTTAATATACCAGTTAATCTATATAGGAATTACATTTGTAGTTGACGCCAAAACGAAAATTAACTTTGTAAAGGGTTTTATCTCCTTATCAATATTTAGCCTAACGTTCATCCCTTTATTTATCTGGTCTTTACTTACAATGAAAAATAAAACATGGGTTAGAACTGATCATACTAAAGCAGTAACAATTAGTGAAATGAGAAACACCGGTGGCCAAACTCCGGTAGATTAAAAAGCGTAAAAAAATGTGTTAAAAGACCGTCGAATTCGGACGGTTTTTTTTATGTTTTAAAATATATTGAAATATGAAACTATCATTGTTATAATTTGTGTTATCTAGAAAAATATTGAGGTCCCGTGGTGTAGCGGTTAACATGCCTGCCTGTCACGCAGGAGATCGCCGGTTCGATCCCGGTCGGGACCGCCATACATAAACTTTAAGTCCTTAAACAGAGTATTACTTTGTTTAAGGTTTTTTTATTGAAAGCATTTATTTTGATAATTTGTTATATATATTTCTTAATATCAACTAAAAATGTATTTTAGTTTTATGTTTCACTCTAGATGGCAAGGATACATAAGTATATTAGTCTCTGCTCTTTTAATTTAATTAGGTTATTCTTTTTGAACATATTGCTATGATTAGGTAAACTAAAGTTAATGTAAATTTTGAGGGGATAAAAACATGATCTATGAAATTAATATCGCTTCTTTAGATGAAACAAAAGACCTTGCATATAAACTTGCCAACTTATTAGAAGCCCAAGATACAATTACACTGGAGGGCGACTTGGGTGCTGGGAAAACTACTTTTACACAAGCACTAGCAAAAGGTTTAGGGGTAATGAAAACCGTTAATAGTCCAACATTTACAATTATAAAACAGTACGAAGGGCGACTACCGCTAAATCACTTAGATGTTTATCGACTTTCTGAAGGCGATGAAGACTTAGGCTGGGATGAAATATTCTATGGAGAAGGTGTATCAGTAGTTGAATGGGCACATCTCATAGAAGAATATTTACCAGCAGAAAGATTAGCTATTGAAATCAATCGAATTGATGAAAACAAAAGAAGGTTCAATCTAAAGCCAATAGGAAAAAGATATGAACAATTGTGTAAGGAGTTATTAAAATGATTTGGCTAGGAATTGATACATCTAATACGCCGCTTTCAGTCGCCATTGTTAACGATGGACTAATCATTGCGGAAATTGTACAAGATACAAAATTAACACATTCAGTAACAGCAATGCCAACAATAGAAGAACTATTTGAGAAAGTGAAAATGAAGCCTAACGAAATTGATGCAATTGCTGTTTCTGAAGGACCGGGATCTTATACTGGTATACGTATAGGAGTTACTATAGCGAAAACACTTGCGTGGACTTTGAAAAAACCACTTATTGGGATATCTAGTCTGAAAGTAGTAGCTGCTAATGCCAACCTATTTAGTGGTTTAATTTGTTCTCTATTTGATGCTAGAAGACAGAATGTATACGCGGGAGTATACAAAGGCGAAACACTTGAAACTGTCTTAGAAGAGCATCATTCTGGAATAAAAGAATTATTGCAACAATTAAAGGAATACAACGATCCTGTACTATTTGTTGGGCTCGATGTTTCAAAATTTGAAGAAGAAATTCGTAATGAGTTAGGTGAAAAAGCATTATTTGCTTCTAAAAATATTCAGTTACCTAGAGCATCAAAACTGATTGAACTTGCGATGAGAGAATCTTTACCGTCAATCGAAGATGTACATTCCTTTGTTCCAAAATATCATCGACTTGCACAAGCAGAAGCAGAGTGGATGAAGGGACAGAAAAAGGGGTAGCACCATGATTCAATATCGTAAAATGACAGTTAATGATGTACAAGCAGTGCACGCTATTGAAGTTGCTTCATTCCCAGCACCATGGACATTAGATTCATTTTACTATGAAATGACGGAAAACAACTTTGCAAATTACATAGTAGCAGAAGATGAGCAAGGAAAAATTGTAGGATTCTGTGGTATGTGGATTGTTATTGATACAGCTCAGATTACGAATGTTGCCGTAATACAATCTGTCAGAGGGCATGGAATCGGAGAAGGACTTATGAAAGAAGCGATACGCATTGCACAAGAACAAAATGTTCAAGTAATGAGTTTAGAAGTAAGAGTTTCAAATATTGTAGCCCAAAATCTATATCGGAAATTAGGGTTCCAAGATGGTGGCATACGAAAAGGATATTATACAGATAATCAAGAAGATGCTCTTGTATTGTGGGTGAACTTATAATGGAAAATCAAAATATTATATTAGCTATTGAAACAAGTTGTGATGAGACTGCTGCGTCTATTATTCGAAACGGTTCTGAAATCGTTTCAAATGTAGTTTCATCTCAAATTGAAAGTCAAACACGTTTTGGCGGAGTAGTACCGGAAGTTGCTTCTCGCCATCATGTAGAAAAAATATCTTTAGTCATTGAAAAAGCATTGAAAGATGCTAATTTAGAGCCACAAGATCTAGATGCAGTTGCAGTTACTGAAGGCCCTGGTTTAGTAGGTGCGTTACTAATTGGAATTAATGCAGCAAAAGCGTTTGCCTTTGCACATGGATTGCCAATAATTGGTGTTCACCATATTGCAGGGCATATATATGCCAATGCTCTTGTTCAAAATATGGAATTCCCCGTACTTGCATTAGTTGTGTCTGGGGGACATACAGAACTTGTTTTAATGAAGGAGCATGGACACTTTGAAGTGATTGGTGAAACCCGTGATGATGCAGCAGGGGAAGCGTATGATAAAGTGGCTAGGGTTTTAAATCTGCCGTATCCTGGGGGTCCACATATAGATCGATTAGCGCACTCTGCAAGTGAAGGGGTAGAGTTTCCGCGTGCTTGGCTTGATAACTCCTATGATTTTAGTTTTAGTGGTTTAAAGTCAGCAGTTATCAATTATAAACATAACTTGGAACAACGCGGGGAAGACATTGTACCAGGGATGGTAGCAAAAGGTTTCCAAGATAGTGTTGTTGAAGTGTTAACAACGAAAACTGTACGCGCAGCTCGAGAATTCCAGGTGAAACAAGTTATTGCAGCTGGTGGTGTCTCTGCGAATAAGGGATTACGTAATAGTTTAGAACAAGCGTTTCAAAAAGAAGGAATTCCATTCTATGTACCGCCATTAAACTTATGTACAGATAATGCTGCAATGATTGGTGCAGCAGGTTCATATATGTATCAAGCGGGTATAAGAGGAAACATGTCCATGAATGGAAATCCTGGTTTAGATTTAAAGAGTTGGTCAATCTAATGTTGAAGAGTGTTATGAATCTAATTCATAACACTCTTTTTTTGCGGTATACTATTTTGCAATTATTTTAACGATTTTGTCGAAAATTTCTACTTTATTTTATTATCTCAATTTTATTAAACTTTTCTGAAAAATTATCCACAGCTTTACAATGTATTATAGGAAATGTCAATGCGAACATTCGTACTTATGCACAAACTGTGAATAACTTGTGCATAACCTGTGTTAAAACTAGATATTGTGTCTTTTTTTTCACATTGGATTGTGGAAAAGTAATTTTAGGAATGTGGACAATGTGGAAAACTCTGTTGATATCTTGATATTACAAGGCTGGAGGTGTGAATAAGAATGTGGAATATTTTTTGCGAAATTTGTCTATTGACCAAGATATATGTAATATACTGATGAATAATTAAGTAACAACGATTAATCTACTCACATATTAGAATTATTTAAAGTTATCTATACTTACCCTTTATGAACTAAAAGAAAACATCATGTGGATAAACCACATGATGTTAATGTTAAGTCATAATATCTTCAAGTTCTTCATTCAATTCAAGCCATTGTAACTCAAGCTGTTCGTACTCTGATTTGAACTCAGTTAGATTAGTTTGTAACAGTAATACCTTTTCGTGAGCCTGAAAAATATCGGGCAGACATAGATCATCTTCAATTTGTTTCATTTGTTGATCTAAAATGGACATCTCGTTTTCTAATTGCTCTATCAATCGGCGTATTTGACGTTCTCTCTTCTTTACTTCTTTATCAATTTGTGATGTAGTTGATTTAGCAAGTGTAGCTTCAACAGGCTGATTTTGAGCTACATTCATTTGTGCAAGTTCCTCAAGCTCTTGTTTTTTCTCAAGATAATAATCATAATCTCCTAAGTATTCAACTGCACCAATTGAAGATAGTTCTATTACTTTAGTAGCGATTCTGTTAATGAAATATCGATCATGCGATACAAACAGTAAAGTACCCGGGTAATCAATTAAAGCATTTTCTAATACTTCTTTACTATCTAAATCAAGGTGGTTTGTCGGCTCATCCAGAACTAACAAATTCGCCTTTTGCATCATTAGTTTAGCTAAAGCGAGTCGAGCTTTCTCCCCACCAGATAATGAATTAACAGGCTTCGTTACATCATCCCCACTGAATAAAAATCGACCCAAAATTGTTCGGATTTCTTTTTCATTCATAAGTGGCCATTCATCCCATAACTCTTTTAAAACCGTTTTATTACCAGTAAGTTTTGCTTGCTCTTGATCATAGTAACTTATTTGTACATTTGTACCATAGCGAATATTACCATTCATAGGTGGTAAGTCGTTTACTATGGTTTTCAAAAGAGTAGACTTTCCAACACCATTTGGACCAACTAATGCAATGCGATCTTCTCGGTAAAGTCGCATGGAGATATTTTTAGAGATTGTAGTTCCCTTATAACCAATACTTAAGTCATCTATAGATAGTACGTCATTTCCACTTTGCTTATCTATGCTAAACCCAAAATTGGCAGAACGTTCATCGCCATCAGGTGCATCCATCCATTCTGTGCGGTCTAACATTTTCCGCCTGCTTTGGGCCATTTTTGTCGTAGAAGCGCGGGCGATATTCTTTTGAATAAACGCCTCTAGTTTTGCCTTTTCACTTTGTTCACGTTCAAACATTTTTAAGTTGCGTTCATAATTTTTTGCTTTTTCCTCTAAATAAGCACTATAATTTCCGACAAATCGTGAAATATGAGTTCTTGAAACTTCATATACAATTGTTACGAGTTGATCTAAAAAATATCGGTCATGAGAAACAATTAAGATTGCTCCCTCGTACCCTTTTAAGTAGTTTTCTAACCACGTTAATGTTTCAATATCTAAATGGTTTGTTGGTTCGTCCAATATTAATAAATCGGGTTTACTTAACAACAATTTAGCTAATGCTAAACGTGTTCTTTGACCACCTGATAAGGATGAAATTTGTTTATTGAAATCTTCAGGATAAAACTGCATTCCATGCAAAACAGAACGAGTATCTGCTTCATATTGATAGCCACCAGCATCCTTAAAGTCATATTGAAGTTGGTCGTATTCTGCCATTATACGTTGATATAACTCATTATTATTATAAATCGTAGGATCCGCCATTTTTTGCTCGAGTTCGCGGAGTTTTTTCTCTTGGTTTTTCAGACTTGAAAAGATTGTCATCATTTCATCCCATATAGATAAAGAGGAGTCTAGTCCAGTATGTTGTTCTAAATACCCTAACCTAATATCTTTAGGAATGATAATTTCACCAGAATCATATGACAATTGTCCGGCAATAATCTTTAATAGAGTGGATTTACCAGCTCCATTACGTCCGACTAATGCAACACGGTCACGATGTTGAATTTCTAGTTTAATGCCACTTAATATTTCGTCTGTGCCAAATGATTTATATAATTGGTTAACTTGTAAAACAATCATTATTACACCTCAGTTCGTTACCAATAGTGTACTGGATTGCGTGTTATTCTTGCAATGTGAAAGCTTTACTTATTTCTTGATGTTTAGTAATATTGTAAAGATTTCTATCATAATCAAATGGGGATTAATTTTTTTTTACAATATATAAGTGCAATCGGCGAACGTAAATAATTGAGTTAAAGAAAAACCTAAACCTTATAAATAAATTTCAATTATTATGTAATAACTGCCAGTCACTGAATAGATAGCGTACTAGACAGTTGCAATTTCGCCGAGGCGGAATTTAATGGGGGATTGTAAGTGAAACCAGAATTAAAAATACCACAAGCCACAACAAAAAGATTGCCTCTTTATTACCGCTTCCTCCAAAACCTGGCAAATGAAGGAAAACGACGAATTTCGTCACAAGAACTAAGTGAAGCGATGAAAATCGACTCGGCTACAATTAGAAGAGATTTTTCATATTTTGGGGCATTGGGGAAAAAAGGCTACGGATATGACGTTTTATACTTACTAGAGTTTTTTAGACAAACACTTGATCAAGATGAGGGTGCAAATGTTGCTCTAATCGGGGTAGGGAACTTAGGAAATGCTTTTTTAAAATACAATTTTCAAAAAAATCATAATACAAGGATCGTTGTAGCATTCGATTCGAAGGCACCAATGGATGGTCAAGAAGTTAATGGTATCCCTGTATTTCATCCTGACAAATTAGAGGAAATGTACCATAAATACAATGCTGAAATGGCTATACTAACAGTATCATCACGTTCCGCACAAGAAATAACGGATAGATTAGCTGCAATTAATGCACAAGGGATTATGAATTTTACCCCTGTTCGTCTGAATGTACCAGATTCAATGAAGGTCATGAACATAGACTTATCAGTGGAACTAGAGGCTTTAATCTATTTAATTCGCAATAGTTAAGACGAAAAGATTTCACATTTAATCTAATAGCATTACACTGTGAATTACGATAAAATGATACATATAATAGAGGAGGTTATTAGCATGGTAGTGCATCTAAATGCCGTAACACCGTTTGCTGTAATTATTATTGCAATCGTTGCATTATTAATATTTGGACCAAAAAAATTACCAGAGTTAGGTAGAGCTGTTGGTACAACTCTTCGCGAGTTTAAAAAGGGTACTAAAGGTTTAATCGATGACGAAGATGATGACATAAAAAAAAATAAAATTGAACATAGAGACACAACAATTCAACAAGCAGCACCAGAAGTAAAAGATATAATTAAAGAAGAAAAAGATAAGTAGTTAGGGATGTCTAATATATGAATCCAAAAGAATTAACTGTTATTGAACATATAGAGGAATTGAGAAATCGTCTTGTTGTTTGTGCGGTTATTTTTGTATTATCTTTAATCGTTGGTTTTTATTTAGCAGAACCAGTGATTAAATATATCCAACATAGTAAAGAGGCAGAACAACTAACATTGAATGCATTTAATGTTACAGATCCACTTGCCGTCTATCTTCAAGTGACGTTTCTTGTTTCACTCTTAATTACATCACCGGTAATTTTATATCAATTATGGGCTTTTATTACGCCTGGCTTACACGAAACTGAACGTAAGGCAACATTGAAGTACATTCCTTATGCATTTTTACTCGGTATTACTGGACTAGCTTTTGCGTATTATGTTTTATTTCCAAGTGTTCTAGATTTTATGATGAATTTGTCGAATAGACTAGAAATAGAACAAACCATCGGGATCAATGAATACTTCGCCTTTTTATTTAAATTAGTTGTTCCATTTGGTTTTATTTTCCAACTTCCAGTTGTAACGTTATTCCTAGCTCGGTTGGGAATTTTAAATCCTGTTTTAATGTCGAAGTTTCGAAAATACTCCTACTTTGTTTTGTTTGTAATAGCTGTTTTACTTGCGCCTCCAGATATTGTTTCTTATCTTATCATTTCAATACCGTTATTCGTTTTATATGAAATCAGTATTATGATTGCGAAAATCGGGTATAGTAAATTTTTAAAGGCGGAAGAACAAAGACAACAAGAAGAGCAAGAAGAAAATCAAAGACAACAAATAGAGGAATTATTAGCTGAGCAAAGAAGACAAATTGAAAAACTGAGTAACTAAATTTCAAATAGAAAAGTGTAGATAAAATCAAAAGGATTTTATCTACACTTATTTTTTTATGGAAGGAATAGGAAAAATTTAATTGTCTGCATTTCTTTTATGAGCTTTTCGATATCTTCCATATAAACTTGGACGATGGTAACAAATCCATTCAGTAGCATATGGGCGATAATCGAAGTAAGTAAACGTTTTGTTTTATAGTAAAGAAATGCAAAGATTAAACCAGAAACAGCATAAATAAGGATGTGTGTGAATTCCATATGGATCGCTGCAAATACAATGGCACTAATTATCCCTGCTATCCAAAAATTTTGGGTTTGAATAATAGAACCGAAAACCACTCGACGAAATACAAGTTCTTCTAAAATAGGGGCAAATAATACCGTTGATAACATCATAATTGGTGCAATTTCTGTAATCATGACAATGGTTTCAGTATTCTCAGAGCCTGCTTGAATTCCAAGTGCAAGTTCGATGTTTGCGGCAATCGTCTGCCCAAATAGGACTAAGAAAAATCCAAGTATTCCCCAACCGATAGATTCTCCTATCGAGGCTTTCTCTCCTTTATAGACAACCCAAAAGTTTTTATTTCGGATAATAAATATAATACTTATTATCAATGTGATAGCAAATGTTACCGTCGCCCACCATGCTGCTAGAATAACTCCACCTTCAAAACTATTTAAATCTATAAAATTTTGGAATAAATCTCTCACAGCAGGAATATATAATAGGAGGCCAGAAAGTTGGCACACAATATAAAGGAGTAAAATATAAAAGGCTGTTGCTTGTGTTTTCAATATGTTTGTTTTACTCAATCTTGTAATTCCCTCTTTCATAATTTATAGAAATTAATGATTAAAATTTGAATAGTTTACCAAAAATAGAACAGTTGAGCATTAATCAAAAGAATCTTCTTCTATTGTAGTTGAATATGGAAATAAATCAAAATTTTTTATGCTTCACGCTTGCAAAAAGAAAGTGAATTCATTATTATAATAATTGTGTTAGCACTCATTTAATGAGAGTGCTAATAAGAATTCAAAAAAATAAAATTAATATTTTTAGGAGGTTGTTTCACTTGTTAAGACCATTAGGTGATCGTATCATTATCGAACTAGTTGAGGTGGAAGAAAAAACTGCATCAGGACTTGTTCTTCCGGATTCAGCAAAAGAAAAACCATCACAAGGTAAAGTAGTAGCAGTAGGAACTGGTCGTGTACTAGATAACGGCACACGTGTCGAGCTTGAAGTGAAAGAAGGAGACACAATCATCTTCTCTAAATATTCAGGCACAGAAGTGAAATATGAAGGTAACGAATATTTAATTTTACGTGAAAGTGATATCTTAGCTATTCTTGGCTAATTTGAAAATTCGGGTTAGCAATTATACGTGAAAAACTTCACAAACTTGCTACTTACTTATATGTTTAAGTTTAATTGAAAAATTTGGAGGTTAGCAAAATGGCAAAAGAAATTAAATTTTCAGAAGATGCACGTTCTTTAATGCTTCAAGGTGTAGATAAATTAGCAAACACTGTAAAAGTTACTTTAGGGCCAAAAGGTCGTAACGTTGTTCTAGAGAAAAAATTTGGTTCTCCTTTAATTACAAATGATGGCGTAACTATCGCGAAAGAAATTGAGTTAGAAAATCCATATGAAAACATGGGTGCAAAATTAGTAGCTGAAGTAGCTTCTAAAACAAATGAAATCGCTGGTGACGGTACAACAACTGCAACAGTATTAGCTCAAGCTATGATCCGTGAGGGTCTTAAAAACGTTACAGCTGGTGCAAACCCAGTTGGTATTCGTAAAGGGATTGACAAAGCTGTTGCTGCTGCATTAGGAGAATTACAAGCTATTTCTCGTCCAGTAGAAAACAAAGAAGCGATTGCACAAGTTGCAGCTATTTCTGCAGCTGATGATGAAGTAGGTACGTTCATCGCAGATGCTATGGAACGTGTTGGTACTGACGGTGTTATTACAATTGAAGAATCTAAAGGATTTACTACAGAATTAGATGTAGTAGAAGGTATGCAATTCGATCGTGGATATGTATCTCACTACATGGTAACTGATACAGACAAAATGGAAGCTGTATTAGATAACCCATACATCTTAATTACTGACAAAAAAATCACTAGCATTCAAGAAATCTTACCTCTTCTTGAACAAGTTGTACAACAAGGTCGTCCATTATTAATCGTTGCTGAAGATATCGAAGGCGAAGCTTTAGCTACATTAGTATTGAACAAACTACGTGGTACTTTCCAAGTTGTCGCTGTTAAAGCTCCTGGTTTCGGTGATCGTCGTAAAGCTATGCTTGAAGACGTAGCTATTTTAACTGGTGGTCAAGTAATTACTGCAGATCTTGGTTTAGAATTAAAAACTGCAGATATTACTTCACTAGGTAGAGCTGCAAAAGTTGTTGTAAACAAAGACAACACTACAATCGTAGAAGGTTCTGGAAGCACTGACGAAATTGAAAGCCGTGTTAACCAAATCCGCTCTCAAATTGCTGAAACTACATCTGAATTTGATAAAGAAAAGTTACAAGAACGTTTAGCAAAATTAGCTGGCGGTGTAGCAGTTATTAAAGTTGGTGCTGCAACTGAAACAGAATTAAAAGAACGTAAACTTCGTATTGAAGATGCATTAAACTCAACACGTGCTGCTGTTGAAGAGGGTATTGTATCAGGTGGTGGTACTGCACTTCTTAACATCTATAGCGCGGTAGAAAATGTATTAAATGAAGTTGAAGGTGACGTTGCAACTGGTGTACGCATCGTATTACGTGCTCTAGAAGAACCGGTACGTCAAATCGCTAACAACGCAGGTCTTGAAGGCTCTATCATTGTGGATCGTTTAAAACGCGAAGAGATTGGCGTAGGTTTCAACGCTGCAACTGGCGAATGGGTAAACATGATTGATGCAGGTATCGTGGACCCAGCTAAAGTTACTCGTTCAGCACTTCAAAACGCTGCATCTGTAGCTTCTCTATTCTTAACAACTGAAGCAGTAGTTGCTGATATTCCAGAACCAGCTGGTGCTGGCGGTGGAATGCCTGACATGGGTGGCATGGGCGGCATGATGTAATAAAGGTTTTAAAACCTTATATATCAACGTACAAAACGATTTTATACTTTTCTTGTCCTCAGATTTGTCTTTGTTTACTAATAAAGCAAGGCAAATCATGCAAGAATAGCTAACTATATGAGAGGTCTTTCATCAGTTTACTGAACTGTTGAAAGGCCTTTTCTTCCATTTTAAAGGTTATATGTACATAGATATTTATTGTCGTATAAAGGGAAATTAGCTTGGCTATATGCTAAGTTGTTACAATGTTTCACCATGATATATTACCCCACGAAATTAAAAGCAGCTACTCGAATCCTTCAAGCTTATGTATCTTAAACAACCTGGATTTGCAAAAATGATGTAAACTGTTATTAATTAGATTGAATTACAAGGAGAATAAAGGATTTGAAGAAACAATACAATACGCGTGCCATCTTGGCATCGCTTCTTATCTGCGGTTTTATTGGCATGTTTAGCGAGACCGCTCTAAACATAGCAATGACTAA
>JAPSJC010000058.1 GCA_031178355.1 Ureibacillus sp. | reverse complement strand
TTAAAAGAGTTGCATAACAATATCATTGAAAATAGCTTCATAGCTGAATTTGTTAAACGTTTGAAAATTTACTTTCAAGATAGTTCAATGGCGAGAATTAATTCTAACGAGTTTGTAATCTTAACACCCTTAAGCGAGTGGTTTATACAAGGGTTTTTAGATTATTTAAAACAAAATCCAATCTATCTTGGAAATGTAGCCGTTCCAATTTCAATAAGTGGAGGTATTACTCACTCTCCTAAAGACCAATCAAACTTTACAGAATTAATGAAAGCCTCATTAAAAACGATACAAACTGTTCGTGAGGCTGGTGGTAATAATGTTGCATCATTATCTGCTGCTACTCATAAAGCATTAAATCGTAAGTCAATTATCGAAAAACGACTACTGCTTGCCCTTGACCAAAATAATCTAGAGGTACTATACCAACCACAATTTGATCTAAAGAGTAAGCGAATCGTTGGTGTGGAAGCTTTAGTTCGTTGGGAAGACGAAGAAATCGGGGTTGTATCACCAGATGAGTTAATTCCAATTGCAGAAGAAACGGGATTGATTAACAACATCGGTTCTTTCGTTATAGAAAAAGCATGCAAACAAGCAGTAGAATGGCATAAACAAGGGTTAGAGTTAAAAGTTAGTATCAACCTTTCCGTAAATGAATTCCGTGATAAAAATATGGCGAAAATGATCATGAACACATTATTAAAAACAGGTTGTCCTGCTCATTTAATTCAAATAGAAATTACAGAAAAATTTGCTCTTGAGGCTGAAGCAGAAGCTTATATCATTAATCAAATGAGAATTCTTGAAAACGAAGGCATAGTATTTATACTTGATGATTTTGGAACAGGCTATGCTTCATTCCGTTATATGCAGCTATTACCAATTGAAATTTTAAAGATTGATCAGACATTTATTCACTCATTAACAATGTCTGAAAAGACACAGAAACTGATCAACGGAATTGTGCAATTTGGAAAATCAATGAATATTACCGTATTAGCTGAAGGCGTAGAAACAGAAGAGCAAAAGCAATTGCTAAAAAATTACGGTTGTGACTATATACAAGGTTATTTAATAAGTAAACCCGTAAATGAAAACGAGATTGTAAAATTAATTAATTAATTTAAAAGGCTACTGATAACTAGGATATTAACCTCCTTTTTATCAGTAACCTTTTTCATTTATGATTTGGTTTTATCTTTTCACGTTTAAGTCTTGCAAAAGATTGCATAGACGTTCTTCCTTTGTTTAACACTTTATAAATTAATTGAACCATTACTTCAGCAAAGACAAGTCCCATAGCAATCGCACCTGAAATCATAAATGCTCGCATACCAAATTCAATACCACTTGTATAGTCTAATTCTACAATGCTACGCATAGTATTATAAGCAATACCACCCGGGACAAGCGGTAAAATTCCCGCAACGTTAAAAACAATCATTGGTGTTTTGAACCGCCTTGCAAAGATTTGAGCAACGATTGCAATAACAAATGCAGCTGAAAAAGTTGAATGCACTTCCGTCATTCCACCTTGCATCAGCATATAATAAATAATCCAACCAATCGAGCCGACTAACCCACAAATAGGGATTGCCTTTATGGGAGCATTAAAAATAACACCAAAACATGCTGTCGCCATAAAACTAAATAATATTTGTATTAAATAATCCATTTCTAATCTCCTTAAAAAGCAACTACTAATGCGACACCAGAGCCAATTGCAAATGCCGTTAAAAAGGCTTCTGCACCTTTAGAAATGCCTGATGTGAAATGGCCAGCCATTAAGTCACGAACTGCATTCGTAATTAATACACCTGGAACAAGGGGCATTACACCACCAATAATTATTTTGTCGATTTCTGTACCTAGGTGAAACTTTATCGCTAAATATGCGACTAATGCTACAAAGAGTGCAGCTAGAAACTCAGAGAAAAATTTTACTTTTGTCAATTCATGTAACAATGTCACAACGATAAACCCTATTCCACCCGCAACAAAAGATGCAGGCATATCGGACCACAATCCACCATATAAAATAGTAAAACAACTACTAGCAATAGCAGCAGTGAGAAGTTGTAGTGGAATTGGTAAAAAGTAATTAGTCTTTTGTATTTTTAACAATTCATCGTAAGCCTGTTCAAGTGATATCATTTTAGTTGTAAGTTTACGAGATACATTGTTTACTAATGTGATTTTGTGTAAATCGGTAATACGGTTAGATATAGAGGTAATTTTTGTATTCTGTTTTCTCCCTAATGACAGCATAATTCCTGTCGGCGTCACATAGCTTTGAGCATCTGTAATTTCTAGAGAACGAGCCATACGGAGCATCGTATCTTCTACACGATATGTTTCGGCACCACTCTCAATCATAATGCGTCCTGCAAGTAAAAAACAGTTTATAGCCATTTCATAGTTAATTTCTTTTTCTATCATTTAAATGATTCTCCTTTTTCTCTTGCTCATAGTATCGAACAAAAAAGGAAATCTCAATACAAATTTTTCACTATTTATCAAAAATTACATTAATTTTAATCGCGAGAGGAGTTATATTATGAACAATAAAGATCGCAAATTTGGCGGTCGACTAATTGATATCGTCCTGATTACTACTATTGTTACCCTTACGGTACTTGCTATCATATTTACTATAGCTAATAATGAATCTAATTATCAAAATGTGTCCGCAAACAATGAAATTGGCAAACAAACTAATCCAGTCAATTCAGTGTTCCCAGATATTTCATCGTCTGTAACTCAAGAAATCGTTACTACTTCCATAAATGGAGTTCAAATTGTAAAAGAAACATTAAAAGATCCTATTAAATCATACTCAATCCAATATATAAAAACCAATTCCGAAACAGTTAACGCCGAAATAAAAAAATACATATCCGATTCAAAGTCCCAATATGAAAATATCATACGATTGAAAAATACGGTTGAAGAGCATGATATAACATCAAATCTAGTAAACAAATTAAATATAACAGTAGAATTGTATCCACACCAAAAACAATATGTTTCAGTTGTGTTTACGAAGAATATTACGCTTCAAAGTAATAATACTGACACTACAATCCACACTCTATTATTTAATAAAGAAACGGGTAAAACTATAGATTTAGAGCAAATTTTAAACGGAGATGGAAAAAGTCTAATATCTATATCAGAAAAAGTGCGCTCTTCAATCTTAAAAAATAAAACATATCAAAACCATGTTTATTCTGATACTTTAACTAAGTTGACTGAGTCAAAATGGAACAATTTTGAACGTTTTTCTATCAAAAACAATTCACTAGTTTTCTATTTTAATAAAGGAGAAATTGCTAATAGTAGTATAGGTGTAACAACTGCTACGGTTTCCTTATCTACGATTTACCCATTATTAATAAAAGAATTTCAAGCTGGTATAAAAGATGGTACAGTGATCACTAATCCGCCTCCGAAGGCAGATAGTACAAATAAAAAGGTTGCCTTAACATTTGATGATGGACCACATCCAACCATTACTATGGAAATTTTAGATTTACTCGATAAATATGACGCAAAAGCGACATTCTTCCTAGTTGGTAACCGTGTTGAAGAATATGCTGATGTCGTGATTGATACAGTTGAGCGTGGTCACGAAATCGGAAACCATACATGGAGTCACGCTAAATTAACAAACATATCTCCCAAACAAGTGCTAGATCAATTAAAACAAACGAATATTGCGATTAAGAATGTTACAGGTCAATACCCGACCGTATTTAGACCACCATATGGTGCTAAAAACCAAGAAGTCATTAGTCTAATCAATCTCCCTGTTGTTATGTGGACGATTGATACATTGGATTGGAAATACCGAGATGCATCTAAACTATTACCTTCTGTTAAAGAAAGTATGCATAATAATGCCATTATCTTAATGCATGACATTCACCAATCAACCGCGGATGGACTAGAAAGTGTTTTAAAGTATTTAAAAGAACAAGGTTATGAATTTGTTACCGTTAGCGAACTTTCACAGTATAAATAACACTTGAAAAGTCGTAAATTTGCGACTTTTCAAGGTTTTTTACATCTAGATATTCAACCCTTAATAATAATCAAATTATTAAAAACGATTGGCAAACTTCAAGTTCGCCAATCGTTTTTCTATTTCAACTTTACATTACCTAGCTGTTTGAATGTTTTTAAATCATAGCTTTGAATTGCATCTCGTGATACGGTATATAGCGTATCTTCAATATATATCATACGTTGAATCAAAGCTTCCCAACTTTCATATTGTTCTCCCTCTTTTGCAGGTGTAATCAAATTCCCTTTGATTTGAATTCCGTTTTCAGCCGTAATTTCATAAATTACAGCTCCAGAACCTTGATATTGAAGCTCATATTCCCCTTTTTCATTGTACAGAGTTACTGGGAAACCAAAATAACTATATTGTGGATTTCTAAATAGCACTTTATGATTGTATTGTACTTCAGAATAACTTCCACGCCCTCCAATAATCACATGATCTTGCTCTTTTGGATTTGAGAAGTCTGTTATATCAAATAGTGAAATTTTAATTCCACCAGTTAATGTGATTGGCTGTTTCGTATAACTATCTGTCACTGTTTTTGTATCGTATCCAATACCAATCAAGTGATTTTCATCAAGCGGATGTAAGTAATTACTAAACCCTGGTATTTTCAATTCTCCTAACACTTTAGGAGAGCTAGGATTTGCTAAATCGATAACAAAAAGCGGATCTACTTCTTTAAAAGTAACAATATATGCTTTATCCCCCATAAAACGCGCCGAATATATACGCTCCCCTTTTGCTAAATCCGTAACTTCTCCAACTTTTTCTAACTGGTCATTAAAGATATATAAATGATTTTTAGAAGTTGGTTCATTTCCCCATGAATGCCCTTCCGTTACTGCAATTCGGAAATGATGATTGTATTCATCCATCGAGAATTGATTTAGTACAGTACCTTCAATTGAAGTAGAAGCGGTGAAAGCAATTTTTGTTTTATCAATTGAGAATTTAAAAATATCTGTATTTGTAGAAACCGGAGCAATCATCATATCTCTAGTTACTGAAGTTGAAACATCATCAGTAGGTTCCATTTCAATATCCATTTCTATAGTTGTTGGCATTTCATAGTTATTCGCTGTTAAATAAATCGCATCATACGACATGTAAAGATTCGAACTACCACCTAAGAAACCTTTTGTTTCAATTTCCACTTTTTCATTTTGGAAATTATTTAAATCAATCGCTGAGATAATTGTATAATTTGGTTCGGTAGCACCTGGTAAAATCGTCAATTGTTCAATGTCCATAGGGGCAATTTTTTCTTCTACTTCACTATCATAAACATATGGTCTAAGCTCTACCTCTTCAACAGGTGTATCATATAAAATCCAATAGTTTGGTGTTTTGTTCGTTACTATATAAAGAACATCATTATACTTACGTACTCCACTCATGTATCCATCTTGGCCCACCTCGCGTATTAGCGATGGATTTGTTGGATCTTCGATATTATAAAATGCTGCTGTTGTTAAACTATACCCATCAATAAAATGCTGCTTACTTGACTGTTTCTTTTCAACATATTGATCTTTAATCACAATGAGCATGTTTCCATGTAACATTAATTGCATTGGGTAGCTATATTGGTCTAATGTGATTTTACTAACTTGTTTCATATTTTGGGGATTGCGGGCATCAGTAATAATAATGTTATTATCTTTCGTAGAATAAATAAATTGACCATCTGTAGCAACGATATCTCCTTCTTCAATACCTTCCACTTGATTGTTGGTTGTGGAGTGGTCAGAACCACTACCGGCACTATTGCTTTTCGCTTCACTCGTTGACATATCCGCGCTTTCTTCCACTGTTTCGTATTCTGCTCCGGAATAATACCTTCTCTCTCTATTTGCAGCATTTAAGAAAAAGTTTTGCAAATCTTCTTTCGATGAAATGTGTTTAATTTCAGCTACTACTTCAAACGTAATCTCTTGTTTCTCTGTTTTCGTTGAAATACTTTCAAATGCATCTTTTTCAACATGCACTGTATAATTACCTAATTGTTCATTTATTATCGCAAGAGTTTGGTTATTATTGATTAGCTTCATATTTACATCTACTTTTTCCCCAGCGGAATTAGTAATATAAATGAACCCATGCTCTAAACTCGATTTGTCTAAGCTTTGTGAGAAATGCACTTGATATGGGTGGTTCACCATAACCTTTGAAGTTGCTTCTACTTCGATTTTCTTTCCAAGCATTAGTACAAATCCAACGGCAATCACCGATAAGATTAAGATGATTCCGCTTATATAAAATCTTTTCTTCATTCTGTCACTCCTTATAGCTCTCATTTAATCAATTAGACTATAAATTGAAGAATTAGTTACAATTATCAGAAGTGGATTTTGAAATATTCAGATTTTAATTAACTTACTTTGCTTAGTTTTATATGTGATGTGTCTTAGCATTTTGACATGCTAATAAAGTGAATTTAACGGAGAAGTCTGAATGGTTACGTGCGAGTTTGGCATATTTACGTGCGGTTTCCCAACTATTACGTACAACTCCATAGTGACTTTTACCACACAGGAAAAAATCGCGAAGATCCCAAAGAATCTTCACGATTTATTCATCATCTCGTTATCTACTTATTGTCTTAGTGTTTTTCATAGTTAAAGTTGTTCTTCCGAAAAATAAACGTTCATGTAATCACCTTACCATTTAACGATTGCCGAACGGTGTTTCGTTTCTTTGATCATAACTCCTCGTTTAGCCATTTGCTCAATATATTCTTGACCAGGAACAATCGTTTCAGGTGTGAAGACGCCTCTGTCAGTTATGACACCAGAACCTACCATGACAGCTACGACAGAAATTGTACATGCAGTCGCACGAGCCATAGCAGTCATATAATCATCAGATTTACGAATAATGATTGTTTCATATTCGTATGTTACTTGCTCCCCTTTTTTCTCACCAGAAATGATGCCACGTAGAAGTAATGCGTCTTGTTGGTCACCTTGATCTAACTTTTTCTTTAATGCTTCGCGGACTACATCTCGAACTTTTACCTCATTGTTATTTAGTTGCACTTTATTTTCTTTATCGATAAAGCCAAGGTCAACAAGTAATTTGAACTTTTCAGCGTGCCCTTGATAGCGTATTGTTTTATATTCTAATGTTTTCACATTAGGGAATGTTTTAATAAGAGTAGAAGTCCCGCCAGAAGTATAGAATGCTTCCATTACACCAAATTGGTCAAAATACACTGGTTCAACACCTGAAAGTGAGTCTACCTCGGTTAATTTGCCGCCTAGTATAACCTTTGAAGGTTCTGTGTAGTGATCAAGGACTCCTTCAAGGGAAAATACTCTTGTATAGTTTAATGGTGCTATAGGCTTTGTTGGGATCCCTCCAACATATAGCTTCATTGATTCCACTGAATCTAGTTTCGAAGCACCATAACCTGCAAGAATGTTAATCATACCCGGAGCAACACCTAAATCCGGAATGATTGTAACCTTTTTCTCTTTTGCTTTTTCATCTAGTTCTAAAATACGATCTGTTACCTCTCCGATATGACCACCTAGATCAACCGAATGAACTCCTACTTCAATAGCAGTCTTCGCAACTTTCTCATTAAATTCATAGAATAATGCATTAACACATACGTCCCCTTTAGCCATACAAGCACGTAATTCATCGTCATTTTGAGCATTTAGTTGTACCGCTTCAAGCTTTTCTGATTTTAAATGTTCAGCAAAAGCATTTACTACATCTAAATTGATATCAGCTAAAAATACTTTTTCTACATTTTCATTCTCTACTAAATCTCGCGCTACTTCTTTCCCCATTAAACCAGCGCCTAACACGACAACCTTCATACACACATCCCCTTTACTAAAATGTTATTCTGTATCTATTTGAGCTCTTTGCAGCTTACCACTGTAATCAACATAAATACTTTTCCATTCTGTATAGACGTCTAATGCGGCTTGACCTGAATCTCTGTGGCCATTTCCAGTTCCTTTTGTTCCACCAAATGGTAGGTGGATTTCTGCACCAGTTGTTCCTGCATTAATATAAACTATCCCCGTATCCAAATCCCTTTGAGCTTTAAATATTTTGTTTACATCTTGAGAGAAAATTGAACTTGATAAACCAAACTTCACACTGTTGTTTACGTCTATCGCTTCTTCTAAACTATTAACCTCAATAATACTAATAACTGGTCCAAAAATTTCCTCTTGCGCAATCGTCATGTCATTTTTTACATCAGTAAAGATTGTGGGTTCGAAGTAGTTCCCTTTGTCAAATGGAGCCGTTGAAAGAGCACTACCGCCAACAAGCAACTTTGCCCCTTCTTGCTTTCCTATTTGTACGTAGGAAGTTATTTTCTCTAATGCTGCACGGTTAATAACTGGCCCTATCTTTACATTAGAATCTAGGCCATCCCCAATCGTTAATTCACTCACAGCGCCTACTAACATCTCTTCTAATTCGTCTTTCACATCTTTATGGACGATGACTCTACTACATGCCGTACAACGTTGTCCCGCAGTACCAAAGGCGCTCCAAATGATTGCTTCCGTGGCAAGTTTTAAGTTAGCATCATCCATAACGATGACAGCATTCTTGCCTCCCATTTCAAGGGAAACCTTTTTCAAGTGTCTTCCTCCAAGTTCTGCTACCTTACTACCAGTGGCATTTGATCCAGTAAAGGAAATCACTTTAACATCTGGATGTTCGATTAACGCCGTTCCAACCTCAGTACCTGCGCCGAAAACAATATTTGCAACCCCATCAGGTAAGCCAACTTCTTCAAAAATTTTCCCAAGTTCATAAGCCATCATCGGTGTTTCAATGGATGGCTTCCATACAAATGTATTTCCTGCAACAAGAGCAGGGAACGATTTCCACGTAGCAATGGCTATAGGGAAATTCCAAGGTGTAATTAGACCAACAACCCCAATTGGACTTCTCACACTCATGGCAAACTTATCCGCTAATTCAGAAGGCGTTGTTTCCCCAAACAAACGTCTTCCTTCGCCTGCCATATAAAATGCCATATCAATTCCTTCTTGCACCTCACCACGTGCTTCTTCAATTACTTTTCCCATTTCTTTTGTTAAAACCTGAGCAAGATATTCTTTCTTTTCTTTTAACTTAAAACCAATTTCATATAAGTAATCTGCTCGTTTTGGTGCAGGTATTAGCGCCCACTTTTTCTGTGCTGCCTTTGCAGCCCTTACCGCTAAATCAACTTCATTACTCGTTGATAATGGGACATCTCCTAAACTTTCCCCATTCGCCGGATTAATAATAGGCACTTTTTGTAGTGTTTCTGATTCAATCCATTTTCCACCAATAAAGTTTTTCAGTTCCATAGTACCCTCCTTTATTATCGAAAATACCATTATATCGTTCTATTATTCGACATTTTCTACTTAAATACCTTTTTTTCTAATTTTAATATTTTTGTATTTATTATTCATCGAAAAAGTATCTGGTCCAAATTCTTTAGAACATTATACTTTTTGGGACGAAAGGTAGTAGTTCAGGAAATATACTGAAAGATGGTGGGATTATTTTATGAATAGTTACACTGAGTATTAGAGAAGGAGTAAAGACACTTTGCTGTTAAATCTTGATTGTATTGATAATAAGTATATGTATGCTTTTAAACAAGCATTCAATAACTAAACTTGTATACGAAATGATTAATAGAATAAAAAATTCCCCTCTCTAAACCGAGAAGGGGAATCAGTTTAATTATAGGTAAAGAACAACAATTAATATTGCAGCTAATATTAGACGATAAATTGCGAATGGGACTAATTTAACTTTTGAAATTAATTTTAAGAAGAACTTAATTGCTACTAGTGCAAAGATAAATGCACTTATAAACCCAACCACATAGAACCAAAAATGATCGAAATTAATCGCTTCCCAGTTTTTAAATAGTGATAAACCACTAGCACCAGCCATAATAGGTACAGCCATAATAAATGTAAAGTCAGAAGCTGTTCTATGGTCAAGACCTAAGACTACCCCACCAGAGATGGTTGCACCAGAGCGGGAAAATCCTGGCCATAATGATAAACATTGTATAATGCCTACTTTAAAGGCTGTTCCATAAGATAAATCATCCAATGAAGTAATTTTTGGTTTTTTAGGACCGAACTTATCAGCAATAATCATCCAAATTGCACCGATAATTAGACCGACAATTACAGTCTCAGTTGTAAATAAATTTTCATCTATAAAGTCTTCAAATAGTACTCCTAAAATACCTGCAGGGATGATCCCAACAATAACATGTCCTAGATTGAACTTCCTTGAACTCGTTTGTCCAGGAATTTTATAAAGTCCAACTAAACTTAACATTCGTTTCCACATAACAACAACAACAGCTAATATCGAACCGAGTTGGATTACAATTTTAAAGGTATTGGCTGATTCGCTACCCAAAAAATCCATTGTCTTTAGCCACATATCATCAACAATGATTAAATGCCCTGTTGAAGAAACAGGGGCAAACTCTGTCATCCCTTCAACAAAACCTAGAATGACGGCTTTTATTAGATCAAATAATTCCATAAATTTCTCCTATACAAATTAATTTTTAAAGGTAATCATGTAAGATTACTTAGTAATTTACCATATGTAGTTGAAAAAGAATTCATCACTTTTCAAAAATATCCTGTTCAAGTATAACATGCACATATCAATTATTCATTTTGATTTTATCATTCTTAACAAAAATGAAAAGCGGCATCAACAATAAAGTTGATGCCAATACATTTACTATTCTACAGGGATTGAAACAATCACTTTAAATAAATCCCCATCCACCTCAATTTTCATACGACCATTATGCAATTCAACGATTGATTGAGCGATGGCAAGACCTAATCCAGACCCTTCAGTATGGCGTGATGCATCTGCACGTTTAAAACGTTCTGTTAATTCTTCTACATTTTCACCTAATTCGTAATTCGCAATATTTTTTACTGTGAATTCTGCTAAATGTCCACTTTGTCTTAAGGAAACATACACTCTAGTGCCTTTTAATGAATATTTCTGTGCATTTAGGACTAAGTTATCCAATACTCTCCATATTTTCTGACCATCTACGTAAGCATTTAAAGGATGCTCTGGTTTGGTCACTTTCATTTCTAACCCTGCATCTTGGAAAGATTCATTATGTTCTCCAATTGCTTGTTGAAATAATTGTGTTAAATCAATACGTTGTTTCGTTATTTCAATGTTTCCACTTGCCATTTTTGACACTTCGAATAAATCCTCGATCAACGTTTTCAGTCGAGCCGATTTTTTATCAATCACATCAATATATTGGTTTCTTTCCTCTTCCGTTATGTCTGGTTTTTTCAATAAATCAGTATACGTAATAATGGAAGTCAGAGGCGTACGCAAATCATGACTTACATTGGTAATTAGTTCTGTTTTAAGACGCTCACTTTTTGCTTGTTCGGTTATGGACTTCTTAACACCTTCGCGTAAACGATTTAAGTTTTTAGCGTGAGTGGCAAGAGGTGATTTTCCTTTCACTTTAATTTCTGAAGTTAATCGACCTTCTGCCATATCCTCTGTTTGTTTAATGATCCGGTTTAAATACCCTATTTTCCGTAAGAACGACAACACTGTTGGTAAGGCAATAAACATAAATAACACTGCATAAAGCGCTACTAAATCACGTTGAAGCAAAGCACCCACAATACCTACTCCTGCAAAAAATGCTGTACCGAGAACAAAAATTGTATGAAGCGCTATTGAACGATTCAATAATAAATCTCTAATTCCTATCCCTAAGCGGTACGCATAAGCATTTTTTATAGCCAATTTTAGATTATCCTCAGATCGAACGGATTCCCATATCCAAATTGCCCCCATTACAGTGCACGATGTTACAATAAACATCACAATTCCATCAAAAAGTATATCGAATAAGACCGAATAAATATTATCCATGAAGAAATAATAGTCGAATGAATAACCAAACCCTTCCATTGCATTAATAGATAAAGTTGCCAGTACAAATACAGTCACTAGACGAATATCTATCGGCCAATTAGAAAATACCCTTTTAACCTTCTCAAAGGCACCAAACTTTCTAAATGACGGTTTTGCAAATGTGAATAAAGCAACAGCCGCCACTATCCCTGTCAACCAAATAAAGTAGAAAATATATTTTCTTATGGTGAAAGAACGATACGCATCATTAATTGGCGAGGATGCAATCATACTTTTAGGTAAATAGATTGTTCCCTCAAATTGACCAACTTCACCTGGAATATAAAACCAAGCAAGTGATTCAGGAACATCGTTACTTAAATACATATCAACAGAACTATCGACGTGTAAAAGTGAATTTTGTTTTCCAAATGATTTTGTATATACTACCGAGTTATTCTGTAAATTTGGTGATTCTACCTTTTCACCAGTTTCAACATTTGTAAAACTGTATGTGAAATAAGAAAATTCATTTAGAAAACTTTTTTGTAAACTTTGTTGTTCTTTAGCATATCGATCAATTTGCTTTTCTCTATCACTTCTAATTTTCTCTTCGACATATTCGTCACTTTTAAAATTTTGTGTTATATCAGTTATTTTTTTATCTCTTTCTATAATAAGTTGCTCTTTTAAAGTTTCATTACCTTCTGCTTCTGCCGTTATAATGCGATCACTATACTGATTTTGAATATTTTCAATCTGTTCCGTCATAGAGCCATAATAATTTCGGTATTGCTCAACTTCTGCATGAGTTACTGTAATGGACTCCTTCGCCTGCTCTGCATTAAATGGGATTAACACTAGTTGGCCTAATTGTTCTCTATAGTAATCAACAGTAGGTAGGAACTCATTTGATTCAAAATACGATTTTCCGATGATCCTGTTCCCTTCATTTGTTAAAAGAATGAAGGCAAATGCCACCCACATAATAAGAAAAAGCGTGAGGAGTAATTTCCCTATATTTTTCATAATGTTCCTCCTCAAAATAATCTAGCGAGCAGTTTTAATGTATCTCCAAATCGTTCATTAACTAAGCGGAATGTATAGATGCTGATGGAAATTAATCCGGTGATTGCAGCAAAGACGACTATCCAAGAGAAAACAGTCTCAATCTTACTTTTCAATTTTATATCCAATTCCCCACACAACCTTTAGATATCTCGGGTTCTTCGGGTCCGCTTCAATTTTTTCTCGGATTTTTCGAATATGGACAGCCACAACATTTTCCGCGTTATAAGCTTCTTCATTCCATACAAGCTCATAAATTTCATTTATTGAAAATACGCGCCCAGCATTTTTTAATAGTAATTCTGTGATTTTATACTCAATAGGAGTAAGTTTTATTGGTTCTCCATTTAATCTAACTTCTTTCGCTTCAGTATCTAGTGATAGTCCGTCTACATCAATTGTAGAAGATGTTTGTCCATTATACGTTCCTAATTGAACAAATCGTCTAAGTTGGGATTTGACTCGGGCCAACAATTCAAGCGGATGAAATGGCTTCGTCACATAATCATCTGCACCAACAGATAACCCATGAATTTTATCCGAATCCTCCACCTTTGCACTAAGCATAATAATTGGAATATTACGCTCTTCACGAATTTTAAAAGTGGCTGTAATTCCATCCATGTTCGGCATCATAATATCAAGGATGATTAAGTGAACTTCATTGTCCTTTAATAAATTGATTGCTTCCGCGCCATCACTCGCTTTTAAAACATTGTACCCCTCATTTTTTAAATAAATTTCAATCCCATCACGAATATCTTTATCATCATCTGTAACGAGCACAGTTAACTTCTCCACCCGTCTCACCTCACTACTTTTTCTTATAAACCTATATTATCCATTGAATCTTAAATCTCAGTTATGGTAATTCTGAAGAATTTCTTAAGATTTGATCATTATGTATCTATATTTAACAAATCTCTGATGTTGTTCATTTTACATTACAATGTTAGCTTACTTTAATTAGAAGATGTTATAAAGGGGATTTAATGAGGTGAAATCTGGGGCCGAATATGAATGGGTTCGAAAGAAGGTAAGCTATTGTTATAATTTCATATTTGAAAGTAAAGGAAATTACAATTTTAACCAATACCATTACCTTTTTGGAACAACATTGATAAAATATTAATAGAAACCAAAAACTATATGGAGGAATCTATGCATTACAAACTTCGAACTAAATCAGAGGAGTTAATGATTTTGGAGTATTTAAATGAACGAATGGCATTATCTGAACAGGATAGGCGGCATTATTTTTATCTAAAGAAAGGGTTTGATGGTGAGGTGTTGTTCGACTCACTAACAGAAAAAATTCAATCCGAATGCCTTGTTTTAAACGATCTGCTTCTCAACCTCGGTAAAACCACTTTCCAACTTGATACCATTATTATTACCTCAAATAAGGTCTATTTATTTGAGGTTAAAAATTACGAAGGCGATCATTTCTACGAAGAAGATAAGATGTTTAAACTACCAAAAACTGAGGTTACAAATCCTTTACATCAAGTACGTAGAGCTGAAACTTTGCTGAAACAATTACTCCACAGACTTGGATACAACATCCCAGTTGAAGGTCTAGTAGTATTTATTAGCCCCGAATTCACCTTATACCAAGCACCACGAGATATCCCGTTTGTCTTCCCAACGCAAATAAAACAGTTTTTAAAACAATTTGATTCCAATACATTAAGGCTTAGTAACAACCACATGAGATTAGCTGAGAAACTATTATCGCTACATATTCAGGAAAATAAATACTCCAATTTACCAGAATACCATTATGATCAGTTAAAAAAAGGTATTACTTGTACAAAGTGTAATTCATTTCTGCTTACTGTTCATGGTCGCAATATTAAATGTAATGAATGTGGTTATTTAGAACCTATATCAACTGCTATTCTGCGGAGTATTAACGAGTTTAAGTTACTTTTTAAAGATAAAAAAGTAACTACTAATATCATTTACGACTGGTGTAGAGTGATTGATTCAAAGAAGAGAGTTCAGAGGGTGTTGGATATGAATTTTCAGATAGTATCAAAGCGTAAATGGACATACTATGAATAGAAAGAATTTATAAATGTCCCTCAAAACGAGAGGCTTTAGTTATAGTTGTGGTGGATTAGTTGATTTAATAGAAATAATACATTTGGCTGCTATTTATAATTATAAGGCACATTATATCGTAATTCTTATACATTTTTTGGTTTTTAGTGCCCTTATAAAAGACTTTTTTGCTGGCTTTGCTCTCCTTTTTGTCTTTTATACCCCCTTTAAAAGACA
>JAPSJC010000144.1 GCA_031178355.1 Ureibacillus sp. | reverse complement strand
GCGGAGAAATTCCGGTTAATAAGGAAAAATTCAAAGATTTAGATTGGATAACCGGAAAAACTTCCTTTATTTTCGAAAAAATATAGGGTTTTCTTAATATAAGCGGAATATTTCCGTTTACCTGGCACAGTAATCGATTTATAGATAATTATTGCGAATAATAATTTCACTTATTGCTCAAAATAACCACTCAGGAGGTGAAAGATAATGGCTAATAACAATAACAACAACCGTAACAATCGTGAAGAGTATGCTCAAGATGCAAACAACAATCGTAACCAAAACAATAACAACAATAACAACCGCGAGGAATATGCTCAAGAAGCAGACTTCAATCGTAACCAAAACAATAATCAAAACCGTAATAACAATAACAACAACAACCGTGAAAATCGCTAATTAGTATATATTTACAATAAAACCCTGAATAGTTGCGGCCAACTAAAGCTGCCTATTCAGGGTTTTATCTTTGGTGCCTGGTACAAAAACAATTCGAAATATTAAGAATTGTTTGTGTACCAGGCACCTTTTTTAATTAGTATGTATCTACCAATAGAAACCATATTAACAATAATGACTTGGGAATAAAGGATGAAAACATGAAAAGGAAGATTCTTATATCATCACTATTATTTATTTGTGTATGCTTTGGACTTATACTAGCAATTTCAATGTCCCCAACAAAAGACCTTGAAAAAATTTCGGTAAACACCATTCAAAAACCAGTGATTCTGATTATAGTTGACTCACTGATGACGGAACCACTACTACAATTAATGAAAGAAGGTAAAGCACCTGCATTTTCATTTTTAATTAATAATGGACAGTTTTATCCTGAAGTCATTAGTTCCTATCCAACCATGTCTGTCACAATTGACAGTACTATATTAACAGGGACCTATGCCGATCAACATAGAATCCCAGGTTTAATTTGGTTCAATGAAGATGAAAATCGAATGATTAGCTATGGAAGTGGCTTTCGTGAAATCTGGAACAATGGGATAAAAAATGTAGCAACAGATAGTATCATTCACCTTAATCAATCGCATTTAAGTAAAGAGGTTCAAACGATCCATGAAGAGATAGCGAAACTTCAACTTTCAACTGCCTCCATTAATGGACTTTTGTATAGAGGTATTGAAAAGCAAACGTTAAATGTACCTAAACTTATTTCACTAGTGAACTTGTTGCCAAAGGAGATTGTAGTAGATGGACCAAAGTTACTTTCTCTGGGGAGCTTATCACAATATAATACGGAAAATGATCGCCATAAGTTCATTTGGAAACGAATGGGTGTGAATAATCAGTTTACGGTAAATGAAGTAAGTTATTTGATCAATCAAAATCAATTACCCGCATTTACTTTAGCATATCTACCAGATGCAGATCGATCCATCCACAAACACGGTCCTGCTCATTTAAAGGAAGTAGAAAAGGCTGATCAAGCACTCCAAGATCTTTTAAATAACTATTCTTCATGGGAAGAGGCCATTCAACAAGTTACTTGGATTGTTCATGGTGACAGTGCTCAATCATTGGTAAAAGATGATAAAAAAACAGCATTAATTAATTTAAATGAACGATTGCAGAAGTATACGTTTTGGGAAGGTAACAAAGTAAATGCGCAATTGGCCATTGCGATTAATGAGCGTATGGCCTACATTTATGTGAATGATAAGCAGGTTGATCGAGCAGATATTGTAAATAGTTTAAAAGAGGATGAGCGAATTGGGTTTATCGCATGGAAAGAGGGAGATACCAACTTTGTAATCGGTACAAAGAGTGGTGAGGAACTTACCTTTTCAAAAAACGGTGGGTATATAGATGAATATAATCAAACATGGCAAGTGGATGGCGATTTATCGCTTTTAGATTTGATGGTAAATGAACATGGAATGCTTATCTATAATGATTACCCTGATGCTCTTGCACGATTACACGGTGCGCTTCATTCACAAGAGGGGAACGTCATTATTGTTGATGCGAAGCCTTCTTATGAGTTTGTTGAGAAACATAGTCATGATCATGCTGGGGGTGGCGCCCATGGTTCCCTTCATAAGGTGGATTCGCTTGTTCCGTTGATTGTGACTGGGGATGATGGGATAACTGAAATAAATCGACTTGTCGATATTAAAGACTGGATTCTCCAACTAATGGATGGCTTTTAAATTGCGCGGGAGCCAGGTGCAAAAACAATTCAGATGATTCTGAATTGTTTTTGTACCTGGCACGTATTTTTAAGTGGTATTATAAAAGGAACGATATCTTTAACTGGGGGTTAGGCATGGAATTATGGGATGTGTATGATGTTGAACGGAAGAAGACGAACCGTACGATGGTCCGTGGGGAAGAATTTCAAGCTGGGGATTATCACTTAGTTGTTCATGTTTGCATTTTTAATTCGAATGGGGAAATGCTCATTCAACAAAGACAACCATTTAAAATAGGATGGTCGAACTTATGGGATGTTACCGTTGGGGGAAGTGCAACAGCAGGGGATTCTAGTCAAACTGCTGCCCAAAGAGAATTATATGAAGAAATCGGTTTAGAATTAAATTTCGAGAATCTACGACCACATTTCACGAGCCATTTTGAAAGAGGCTTTGATGACATCTACTTAATCGAAAAAAATGTTGATTTACATACACTGAAATTACAATATGAAGAGGTTCAAGCAGTTAAATGGGCAAGTAAGGAAGAAATTTTGGCAATGATCAAAACTGGTGAATTCATACCCTATTATGAAAGCTGGATTCAGTTATTATTTGATACCCGAAAACAGCGAGGGACAATTCGAAGATAATATGTAAAGGTGCCAGGTACACAAACAATTTTGACTATTCGAAATTGTTTGTGTACCTGGCACCCAAACAATTAACAATTAGAGATGGTGATAGGATGTTAGAAAAATTAGCTGAGCGAGTGTATTATATGCCTCCTTATGGTGAGACGGATCGCCCTACTTTGGGTTTAATTAGTGGAGATAATTTTAGTTTGATTGTAGATTCAGGAAACTCGCCAGCACATGCGAAAGATTTTCTTAAACAAGTCGATCAAGTGGATAATAAAACACCAAGAATTGTAGCCATTACTCATTGGCATTGGGATCACATTTTTGGTATCCAAACGATGGACTTACCTACGATTAGCCATGAGGAAACGAAGAAAATCGTTGACTATTTAAAAACGCTAAAATGGGATGATGCTTCATTAGATGCGCGAGTGGAAACGGGTGAAGAGATTGAATTTTGCAGAGATATGATCAAACGCGAAATGCCGACCCGTAATCATTTGGAATTAAAATCACCAGATATCGCTTTTACCAATAAAATTGAAATTGATTTAGGTGGCATTACCTGTGTCATTGAACATGTTGGCGGGGGCCACGCACAAGATTCTTCTATTATTTATATTCCAGAAGAAAAAATCATGTTTCTAGGGGATTGCATTTACCAAGACTTTTACAGTGGCGACTGGAGTTATGACTTAAATGAATTTATCACATTAGTGGATAAAATTAAAAAATACGACGTCCATATCTATCTGACTGGTCATCAAAATCCCCAAACCCGTGAAGAAATGTTTGAATTTTTTGATGAAATTATACGTCTTGGAACTATTGTCGGCAAAGAGGTAAATTTAGATAAAGCAATCACAACATTTATTGAAAAAGAAAAAGCTGAACCTAGTGTAGAACAACACGAATATATCGAAAACTTTATTAATGGTAATAAAAAGAAAAGGTAGTGCACTAGGCACGTAAACAATTCTGATTATTAAGAATTGTTTGTGTACCTGGCACTAAAAATATTCTGAATTGTCTTTGTGCCAGGTACCAACGAGTGGTACGGCATAGCGAGGTGCTTCTAAGCGTTGGAAAAGGAGTCTTTCCCTTTTTTATCACCCTTTAGGATTTTCCACATTAATCCTAAGTACATAATAACGATGACTAAAATATACT
>JAPSJC010000143.1 GCA_031178355.1 Ureibacillus sp. | reverse complement strand
AGTCTTCCCCAGTTAGGAGGTCAATTAACTGCATTGTATCCTGAAAAATTTATATATGATATCCCTGCTTTCCCAAAAGTTCGTGCACAAGATGTTGTAGACCATTTAATCCAACAAATGCAGCATTTTGAACAAACTGTATGTCTCGGACAAGCTGTTGAAAATGTAGAGAAGTTAGATAATGGTACTTTTAAGATAACAACCAATTCGGAAATTCACTTCACAAAAACCATTATTATTACTGCCGGTAACGGTGCATTTCAACCAAGAAAATTACAATTAGAAGGATTTGAAAAATATGAAGGAACGAACCTTCATTATTTTATAAAGGATATGAACGCTTTTCGGGATAAACGAGTCATTGTTTTCGGTGGAGGTGATTCCGCAGTAGACTGGTCTTTAATGTTAGAGCCAATAGCAAAACAAGTTTATTTAGTCCATCGCAGAGATAGTTTCCGCGCACATGAGAGTAGTGTAGAAAACTTATTAAATTCAAGCGTAAAAATTCTAACCCCTTATCTTCCTTCAACTTTTATTGGAGAGGAACGAATTGAACAGGTAGTACTAGATGAAGTAAAAGGAAACGAGAAGTTAACTGTTGAAGTGGATGAAGTCATTGTAAACTATGGATTCCTCACTTCCCTTGGCCCTATTAAAAACTGGGGATTAGAATTAGAGAAAAATTCAATTATCGTAAATAGTAAAATGGAAACAAACATACCAGGTATTTTTGCAGCTGGTGATATATGTACTTATGAAGGGAAAACAAGGTTAATCGTAACTGGATTTGGTGAAGCTCCTATCGCCGTCAGTAGTGCAAAGCTCCATATTGATCCATCTGCCAAAAGACAAATTCTACATAGTACGAGTTTGATGGAAGATTTAAATAAGTAATCGTTTTTTTCAGAAAAACTACAAACACTGGTCTTCTACTGAGACGACTTTCTTCTGTTTGTAGTTTTTATTTTTTCGCAATGGAATAGTTAGAATTAATAAGAGGAAATACTATGGACAAATTACAATACTTTGATTTGAGGTGTGGGTATGGAATTTCCGATTATTTACACGAATGTTTGGGATCTATTTTTTGGTGTTCCCTTAATATTCGTTTTAACGCAATTTTTAAAAACACTTTTCCATGTTAAACCCATCTTTGTTCCAAATCTCGCTATTGGTCTTGGAATAGTATTATCGATTTTTATTAGCCATCAATATAATATTTTTGCTGGTTTATTTATGGGGTGGTTTTATGGTTATGGAGCAATTGGTACTCACGCAACATTAAAAACTACACTCAATGCTTATAGAAAAAAGCAATCAAAAAAGTTAGGTATTGATATTAACGCGAAACAACAAACATTCTTGCAAAAGAACAATTAACACAATTAAAAACACAGCCTTTTTAGTGAAATACTCCCATTTGTACTAGATACAGTAGAGAGTTATCAACAATAAAAGCTGTGTTTTATTATTTATTACCCTAAAATTTGTTCAATTTGAGTTAATGTTTCTTCTGTTAAAACAATACCTGAAGCTTTTACATTTTCTTCAATTTGTTCTGGTCGGCTAGCACCAACAAGAGCACTTGCAACATTGGGTTGTCTTAGTATCCATGCAATTGCTAATTGTGACAGTGATATTTCTAATTCATTTGCTACTTTAGTTAATTGCTCTACTTGATCAAGATGTGCATCTGATAGGAATTTTTCGATTGATTTATTATTTGTTGTTGCACGGCTTCCTTCCGGTAGCGTTTCACCTTTTCTATATTTCCCTGCTAATACACCCTGTGCAAGTGGAGACCAAACCACTTGGCCAATTCCATGTTTTTCACTAACAGGTATAACTTCCTTCTCGATAACACGGTGGAACATGTTGTATTGTGGTTGATTCACAACAATACGATCAAGAAGCTTCTTATCTGCAAGATGAACGGCTTCTGAAATTTGTTCAGCTGTCCATTCACTGACCCCTAAATATAGGACTTTCCCTTGACGTACTAGATCGTCAAAAGCACGTAACGTTTCTTCTAACGGTGTTTCTGGATCAAAACGGTGTGCGTAATAAATATCGACATAATCAACATCTAGACGTTTTAAGCTCGCATTTGCTTGTTCAATGATATGTTTACGTGAAAGACCTCGATCATTTGGCCCTTCCCCCATTGGCCAAAATACTTTAGTTGCAAGTACAATCGATTCACGATCAAATGACTTAATAGCTTGTCCAACCACTTTTTCTGCTTCTCCGCGCATATAAACATTTGCTGTATCAAAGAAATTAATACCTAAATCATAGGCTCTATGAATCGTACGAATCGCAGGTTCTGAATCTACATAGCCTCCATATGTTAACCAACTACCTAAGCTAATTTCACTTACCTTTAAACCTGTATTGCCTAATCGTCTATATTGCATTGTTTTGCCCCCTTTTATTAAAACCAACTAACTTTCTAGGGTTATTGTAATGGTAAATTTTAGGTAAGTCAACTATGTGCTCTTTCATCTTACATCACTTAGAAACTTACTGACTTTCGACAATTTAAAGCCACACACTTGTTATTACAATAGAACTGAATGACTATGTCGAATCCAATTCGTTTACGAGGTCCCTTGACAATGTTAATATCTTTCTTAGATTGAAAGGAGTGCATTAATTTGATAAAAGAAGTTTATTTAAATAACCGTTTAATACAAGTAGATCAATATAAAGATGAGATTGTAAATGGGCTACATAAAATTCATATTGAATTTAAAGTGACAAGTGAGAACTATCATGATATGGCCGTACTGCTCTATGAAGGAACATTTGATGTAAAAGTGCCTGAAAAAGACCTTTCATTTCGAGGAACAATTCACCAATACTCCACTTCCATCACCAATTTATATGAAGAAGGTCAAGTTGGCGATTATAAACTTACTTTAATAGAAGTTAACCTAGAGAAATGAGGCTACTTCATGCGATTAAGTATTTTAGATCAATCACCAATTGCATCTAATCAAACAGCTCAAGATTCATTAATGGCATCTATGAGATTAGCACAGATTGGTGAAGAATTAGGCTATACAAGGTATTGGATTGCCGAACATCACGATTTACCTGGGTTAGCTTGTTCAGCACCCGAGGTCATGTTAAGTTTTATCGGGGCTCATACGAAAAAAATACGCATAGGTTCAGGCGCTGTTTTACTCCCCCACTACAAACCTTATAAGGTAGCTGAAATTTACAATATGCTCGGTACATTGTTTCCAAATCGTATTGATGTTGGACTCGGCCGTTCTCCAGGTGGCTCCGCGGAAGCAACAAACGCTTTATCAGACAATTTTTTACAACAGGTATTTAAGATGCCAGAACTAGTAAAGGATTTACTCCATTTCTTCAACCAGGATTTTCCGAATGACCATCAATTTTCTAAGATAGCAGCTTCTCCTGTGCCAGAAGTGACCCCTGCCTTATGGATGCTTGGTACAAGTCAGAAAAGTGCTGAGCTAGCTGCACAGTATGGATTAGCCTATGCATTTGGACAATTTATGAGTGATTCTGATGGGGTTACGATCATTCAGTCGTACAAAGAACGTTTTAAACCAAATAAATCTGGCCAATCACCAGAAGTATTAGTAACGGTACCTGTCATTTGTGCCGAAACAACTGAGCAAGCAAAAGAAATTGCCTTAAGTAATTTTGTTTGGCAGCTATTAATTGCTAAAGGTGAAGGTAAAAAAATACCTTCCATCCTAGAAGCAAAAAATTATAAAATGAACGATAAAGAGTTGGACCATGTGAAAGCAATGAAACAGAAAATGGTCATCGGCAATCCAAATGAAGTAAGTTCATCATTACAAAAAATTGCGAAAGAATACATGGTTGATGAAATGATGATTCTTACGATTACTCATTCGCCTGAGGATCGGATTCAATCTTATAAACTCATTGCAAAAGAGTTATTGAACAAAGAAAAGTAACGC
>JAPSJC010000057.1 GCA_031178355.1 Ureibacillus sp. | reverse complement strand
CATCTTCTGCTGTAAAATGCCCACTACCAGTAAAATTATCTGATAAACCCTTTAGTTCAAATTTAATATTTGATGGTTCATTAAACTCTGTAATATCTACCTGAGCTTGTATTGTCTTTTTAATGCCTTTCACACTACCTTCAAATGTCCAAATCGATTGTTTGTCATTGATAATTTCGTGTTCTTTATAGGCTGGTACTGATGTTGCCCATTTCTCAAGATCACTGACATAATCCCAAACTGCTTGTACATCTACTGGAATTTCTACTGTATGTGTTCCTGTTGCCATGAAGATCCCCACTTTCACTACATTTAAATTTAACCAATCTACTAAACAATTATTACATAAAATTAGAACGTTACATACTACATACTATATATACCTTCTACAAACATCTAATAAACATATTTTTAACAACAAAGCTTATTACTAACAGAGTTACTCAGACTACAATTCCTTTATCATAGAGGCTATTTTAATATCAATGCCATTCGGTTTATGTACAAGTTCCTCATCATAATTGATATAGCCTATTATTTAGCCCCTTCAGGTTTTGCCTCAATCAGTTCACTAAATGTCTAACTTCATGATAGCTAGTTTTGTCTTTGAGACGCCTGGCTTATGGACATTTCTTCAATTTACCACGCGCATTGTCTTCATTACTCCTATGAAATACTTTTCTTGTGGATTTACAGGCTCAACCGAACTGCCTTCATCACCCTTATGAAATACTCTATTTTCACTAAACACCTTTACTTCAATTTATACTTAGCTCCACAAAAAAGAGTAGTTACCTTTTATTGGTAACCACTCGACATGTTTGCTAGTCTTTTTATTAGACCTGGCCTAAATGGGCAGGAACAATTAATTACTAGAATTATTTTGTGCTATTTGAATAAGATTGCCACATGTGTCGTCAAAGACAGCAATTGTTACTGCGCCTACATCTGTTGGCTTCATGATAAATTTCACACCAAGGTCCGTTAATCGTTGGTACTCTTCTTGAACATTTTCAACTCCAAACATCGTAATTGGAATGCCATCAGCAAATAACTTCTGTTGATATTCTTTTGCTGCAGGATGATCATTCGGTTCAAGTATAAGCTCTATACCGCCTTGATCTTCTGGAGAAACTAGTGCAATCCATCTAAATTTACCTGAAGGAACATCATGCTTTAACTCAAACCCTAATGTTTTTGTATAAAATTCTAACGCCTTGTCTTGATCTTCAACAAATATACTAGTAACAATAATTTTCATAATGTAGCCTCCTTTAAGTTACGAAACAGCGTCCTCTTAATCCTCTTGATTTTTAAATAGCAGTTAATCTATCCATTCCTTCAGCAAATCTTTAAGCGGTTCGTTGATTTTAGCATTCGCTTCGCTTCTTATTTCCAAACTTCTATAAATGGTATTCTTCTTTTGTTAAGCCAAAAACATAATGGTCTACATATTTGTCGTAGAGCCACTCAACACTTCTTAAGCAACCTTCCTTCTGAAAGCCGAGTTTCTTAGGGATTGCTTGACTTTTTAGGTTTTCTGTTGCTACACGAATTTCAATTCGATTCAACTTTAATTCTCTAAAGCAGTAATCAATTATGGCTTTACAAGCGGTTGTCATAAGTCCATTCCCTTGATACTGTTCCCCCAACCAATATCCAATGGAAGTTGATTTGTTCCTCCAATTAATACTATGTAATCCAATTACGCCCACTAATTTACCTTTATACCAAATCCCAGCTTGGAAGCCATTGTTGCTAGAGAATTGCTTTAAAGTCCCATCAATATAGTGCTTCGAATCACTTACTGTTTCGGTAAAATCAACCCAAGGCAACCAATTGCGTAAATACGTTCTTGATTGATCAATTAGAGCAAATAAAGCTTCTGCATGTCTGATTTCTAATAACCTTAATTCGGTTTCTTCATTGATTTTATATGAAAACAAAGCTTCCCCTCCTCTATAGCTATATTAGTTCTACAATCTGTGGGGGAAACCCTTTTGGGGAATAGTTTTCATGTAACCTTCCGACTATTTGATAATCGAACCTCACTTCATCGCTTCGTATCTTTAATAGAAAAAGGCACTAATCCTTCTATGAAGATTAATGCCTTCCCAAACTATCAATATGCTAAACTGCTATATTTAGAGCACGTTTTACTTCTATGAAATGTAAATGATGATCTTCTTTTTCGCGAATCGTAAATACATACCCTTCATGTTCAATACTACTCTCTTGGTTTAGGTCCATATCTTGCGCGAAGTACCAACCACCAATCGTATCAACGTCTGGGTTTTCAATGCTTACACCTAATAGTCTTGCCACATCATCTAGTAATACCTTTGCATGGATAATGTAATGGCCTTCTTGCACTTTCCTAATGTCAGCAATCTCATCGTCGTCAAATTCATCTCTAATTTCACCGACTAATTCTTCTAATATATCTTCAACTGTTACTAAACCAGATGTTCCACCATATTCGTCTAACAAAATCGCCATATGTGTACGTTCTCTTTGCATTTTTGTAAGTAAATTTTGAATTGGTGTTGTATCTAAGTTTTTAATAACAGGGTTAATAAAGTTCTCTAGATGAAAGTTTTCTGGTGTGATACGATTGCTCATCCCTTGAGTTAAGAAATCTTTTATATTAATAAAGCCGATGATATTATCACGGTCTTCTTCAAATACAGGGTAACGTGTATAACGCTCCTCCTGAATCGTAGTTAACACTTCACTGAATGTAGCGTCTTTATAAAAACCGACAATCTCCGTTCGAGGAACCATAATTTCACGAGCAATACGATCATCAAACTCAAAGACATTGTTCACATATTTTAACTCGTTATGATTAATTTCTCCGTTTTTATAGCTTTCTGTTAATAGAAGACGCAACTCTTCCACTGTATGTGAAAGTTCATGTTCAGAAGCTGGTTTCATTCCAAATATACCAACTAAGATTCGAGCTGCACCATTTAAGAACCATATAAATGGGTATAACAGTTTATAGAAAATCATAATAGGCTTAGCAAATAAAAGTGTAATTGTTTCTGCCTTTTGAATTGCTGCCGTTTTTGGCGCTAATTCACCAACCACTACGTGCAAGAATGTCGCAATAACAAATGCTGCACCGATTGTAAAGAAGTGAATATAATCACTTGGAATTCCAACCATTTCAAACGCTGGGTGCAATATAAACTCAAATGTAGATTCACCAACCATACCAATACCTAGGGCTGTTACTGTAATCCCTAGTTGACAGGCTGATAAATACTCATCTAAATGGGTCGTTACATGTTTTGCGGCATGAGCACCTTTTCTACCCTCTGCTACAAGTTGATCTATTTTGGATTGTCGTACCTTTACAATCGCAAATTCCGTTGCCACGAAAAATGCAGTTAAGGCGATTAATACGGTAAAAATGGTTAAATTCAATGCGGTCAAATATGCGTCTTACTTAAAAAAGTAAGACTTCACCTCCTAGGTTATAAGTGTTAGTAATGACTGCATTAATGCAGTACATTCTGATGAAACTTTACTTTTGACCTGCGATTGCGTTGATTGTTCTTGTTGTTTCATTTGTTCTAGTAACGTAGTAACTTCATGTTGAAGATTTTTCATGTGTAGACGAAGTTCTTGTATATCAATTTCTTCATATACTTGTTCTTTTTCAAGATTCATTTTAATTTCTTGTAAGCTCATTCCACTGGCTTTCATTTCTTCTATATCATGTAGTCGATCTATTGCTTCCGATGTGTAGTAACGGTAATTTGAACTAGAACGTTCAGCTTTCAACAGGCCAAGATTTGTGTAATAGTCAATTGTACGCTTTGTAATCCCAGTACTTTCAGCTAATTCACCAATTTTTAGTTTCTCGATCCCAATGTGTTTTCCTCCAAACCGTCACGTTATACTTATATTTTATATAAAAATTTTCTATATATCAAGAAAAATACACTAACCTCCTCCTTCTTTTGCCATTTTCATTTTAAAGAATATGGTGACTTAGCTTTGTGATTTAGCAGGGGTAAGTGGTATTACGAATGGTTAAAGGTAGCCAAGGTGCGTAAGGAGAGAAAGGCAGAGATGAAAAGGATATAGTCTAACTGTTGGGGTAATGCCACAATAAATCATTCTTTGGGGATTTTAAGATGAAGTATATTATATAGAGTGTGAAAGTTTAAGATAATTAAAGCTTATAGTGGGTGATTAAAAATGAGTATAATTATCAGCGATATCAGTGGAGGTAAATAAAGATGACTCCGGTTAAAAACCGAAGTCATCAGTTAGCTGCTTTAGTCCCTCAATTAAATTGTCCATTTTATGGGGTATCGTTCAGACCTAGTCCTATTGCATCTTTTCATATACCTTCAGATTTTGATAGATTGCTTTTAATAATGGCGTTTCAATATTGTACTCGATTGCTAGTTTTAGAAGGTACCCTTGTAGATGTTCGCCTTCAGTCTGCAATCCTTTTTCCATATCCCTTTGCATAGAAGATTTCATATCATAGGAAAGGCTATACATCGTTTGCATATGTACTTCTACAATATTATCAGCAACTGGCGAGCCATATGCTCGCATAATTTGCACGATTTCTTCAAGCACAGACTGGATAAAGTCTTGCCCTCCATCACTTTCGCGAATAGGTCCAATTGGTGCACGCGTAAGAGACGTTACACCTGACAGAGCGGCAATAAATAAATACTTATGCCATATATCTTGGTCAATATAATCACTTAGCACAAAGCTAGCTTTCGTCCCACTAAATGAATCCGCAATTCTGTTTACTCGCTCCGTTTTCTCCTGATTGAATTCACCAAATACAAGTCGATTTGTTTTACTTGTTTGAATTATGTCTCCAACCTCATTTAATGTCGTTTCAATAAAACATAATCCACCTATTACTTGTCCTTCCCCAAATGCCTGTTGTAATGGAGATAAATGGGCCACACCATTTAATAGTGGGATTATAACTGTATTCTCGTCTATATATGGTTTCAAATCATTGATTGCTTCTTCCAAGTGATATGCTTTTGTTGAAAATAACACGACATCAAATGGAGATACTTGGTCCGCTATTGTAATTAATTTTGGTGTACATGAGAAATCTCCGTGCACACTACGGATGTTTAAGCCATTTTCTTCTATTTGCTGTTTCCGTCTACTACGTACGAGAAACGTAACGTCTTCACCTTTCTCAACTAAACGGCCTCCAAAGTAACCACCAATTCCTCCAGCCCCTAATACTAAAATACGCATATAGAATTCCCCTTTTCCAACTTCATTAATTAGTACTCTATATATCTAATTTGAGATTCCTATCCAAATTACCTTCCATACGAATTAATTAGTTGAAAAAATAGTTTAAACCTCAGAAAATAGTAGTCAGCAATTTATCGTTCCTGTCTTATGTGTATAATTTTAAAATGCCCCAACATATGGATTTCCATATGTTGGGGCATAAGACATATACTATTCGGCTAAATGAGCTTACTTAATCTAAACTGACTGAACAATTTAGCTTCTAGACTCCGATCTATTGATCTTTTTGAAATCCAGAGTATAACCAATGGCCGCCGCTAACATTGCCGGCACTGTCCAACCTAGACCATTTTCATATAAAGGTAGAAATTTTAATACGTTATTTATTACATTAATCTGAATATTAAAAGTAGTAAGTACCTCATAAACGGCAAATATCGTTGCGACCGATACTGAAAAGACGTACATTTTTTTACTTGCTCCAAAGAAATGCTGAAACAGTGATAAGACTATAAGTACAATTGATATTGGGTAAATGAAAACCAGTAATGGTACTGCAATACGCAATATCATTTCTAGACCAAAATTTGTAAATAAGAAACCAACCAAACTGAAGATGAACACATACGTTTTATATGAGCATTTTGGAAAAATTTCATTAAAAAAACGAGCACAGGCATTAATCAAACCCACGCACGTGGTTAAGCATGCAAGAACAACAATAACTCCAAATACCACATTCCCACTAAAGCCAAATAATTGTTGGGAGGCTAATACTAATATTTCCGCGCCATTAGTAAGAGTTTCGTCATGTGGTAATACTCGACCAATCCAACTAAGAGATAGATATACGATGATTAAACCTGCTGAGGCAATTAGTCCAGCATAAATGGTTCCTCGTACTAAATCCTCCTTCTTAGTCACCCCTTTATCTTTTAACCCATTAATGATGACAATTCCGAATGCAAGTGCTGCAATCGCGTCCATCGTAAAATAACCCTCTAAAAACCCTTTAAGAAAGGGATTCGATTGGAATTTTTCAGTAGCTGGTGCATCTGTAAATGTATATGCAGAAAAGGCACGGAAAAATAAAATGGCCAGAACCCCTAATAATATTGGTGTAAGAAATTGGCCAATAAGGTCAATCATTTTTTTCGGATTGAGGCTAAGTAAATATGTTACACCAAAAAAACAAATTGAGAACAATAATAATGGTAACTGTCCTTCAACATTAAATACTTGTCTAAAACCTAATTCATATGCAACATTAGATGCTCGCGGAATCCCATAAAAAGCTCCGATGGACAAATATATTACGATTGTAAAAATAAGACCATAGACTGGATGCACTCTTTGTCCAATCGATAGGAGTCCATTATCGGATAGTGACACAGAAATAATCGCTAAAAATGGCAAAAATACTGCCGTTAAGATAAACCCGGCAATTGCTGCAATAAAATAAGGACCTGACTCCATTCCAAGAAGAGGCGGGAAAATTAAATTCCCAGCCCCAAAAAATAAAGAAAAGAGCATAAACCCTGAAAATATTAAATACTTTTTACTAATCTTAAACCCTCCTAATTTTTAACAAAAGCCCCATCTACTTCAACCGTCTTAAATATATTAATAAACGCTTCTTCATCATGCTGACGAACAATCTTTTTCACTTGAGACATTTCATACCGTGTAACAACCATCATTAAAATATATTTCTTTTCTTGGGTGTAGCCACCGTACCCCTCTGTAATCGTAATGCCACGGTAAATAGATTTTAATAAGTCCTCACGAATAATCTCACCCTTAGTCGTAACAATTTGCATCGTTACTTTAATGTGATTTGTATGAATCTTGTCTATCATTAAACCAGATAAATAAATGGATAGAAGTGTATATAATGCAATATTCCAATCGAACACTGCTCCCGAAACAAGCACAATGAGGCCATTCATTCCCGTTAGTAGAAGACCAATACTAAAATTACTTGCTCGGGAAACAATAATAGCAATAATATCAAGTCCACCCGATGTACCTGAATATTTTAATATTAGACCCACTCCAAAACCACTTATAATTCCACCAAAAATGGTCGACAACAAAATATTGTCTGTCACAGGGACCGCTGGCAACAAATATAAGAAGAACGATAGAGAAACAACACAAATGAGCGTATTAATCGTAATGGTTTTCCCAAGTTTATAATAACCTAAAATAATTAACGGTAAATTTAGCAACAAATTCATGAAACCGATATCGAAGGGAGTAATTAACCCGATTAAAATGGCGACTCCACTTATTCCACCACTTAAAATTTCATAGGGTACTAAAAAAATATTAAATGCAAATGCTACAATTAGTGAACCTACGATCGCTATTAAATATTTCAAACCATTGCCCCCCTTTAATGTAAACACCGCACTATGTTCTAAGATGATACTTTTTGATGAAAACCATTCTACAATCCGGTATAGTGTCATTTTTTCGTAAACCGAACCCTACTATACCCTTTGTATAAAAAAACCCGTCCCTAAATAGGGACGAGTTTGTGCTCTCATTACTACCCATATTCTGTGGGTTCAAAAATTTAATTTAATCTAGCTTTCAATCAATGCACCATTATACATTTTTCATTTAACGATGGAATACCGTTCTCATGATTCCAGATAAACCATTCAATAAAGATTTCTTTGTAGCATCCACGAAATGGCCAATCCCTTAGAGGAACATTGTTCATTTACTTATCGCAATATCGACTTCAAATGAATACTAGTGGAATTAAATAAGTGTGTCAATAACATTAAAAATTATAAAAAGATTAAAATAATTCATTCTAGTCAATCTATTTGACCAAGACAGAACAAAATACCTTATATAAATAAAAAGAGCATTCATCTCCTATAGATGAATACCCTTCTGCTAACAACGTGCGCATAGCACTTTTATATTTTTGTAATAACAATTCCAGCTAATGCAGTAACTACACCGATAGATTGATAGACTTTAAGCCTCTCTTTATAAAACCAACAGCTACCGAGTACAACTACCAAACAACTTAAGCTAACAATTGGGAAGACAATACTTGCAATACCTGTATTAAGAGCAAAGAAGTAGCTGCTATAACCTATAGCACTAATGCATCCAATAATTGCCCCTAATTTCAGCTCAGTAGGTTGCCATCTTTCTTTCGTAATCAGGCTATTAATGATTAAATAAGTTGAACCGCCTGCATACATGCAAACTAGCGTATTTATAGAATCGATATTTAAATGGGAAGAAGTCTTCATCAATATACCGAGTACACCGAACGATCCAATAGATAATAAAATGTGCAACATCCAAGGTTTATAATCTATTTTTACGTTACCACTTCCTGGTGTATATTGAATAACTGCCGCAGATGCAAGCATCACTAAAATACCAATCCATTGAATAAGTGTAATATGTTCGTGGAAAATTAAAGCTGCACTTAAAATTGGAATTACCGTATTTGTACTAATTAACGGCGAAGTTAAACTTCCTGGTCCTTTTTCAAAGGCTTTTGCCATTTGTATATTACCGTTAGCATTTAATATACCAATAATTGCACCTAGCACAATGGTAAATGCATTAAATAAAGCAAACCCTTCGATTAATCCATAGCCAAGCATAATTAAAAATGCGGTTAGATTAAAGAAAAACTGCATATGGACCTTTGAAAGTCCTGTTCCTGATGTGGCCTTAAAAATAAAATTATTGATTCCAAAGCATAACATCGTTATTACTGCTGCTATAACCCACACTTATAACCCTTCTCTCACATTGATAGAGCTATTTTAATACAAATTCGCAACATTTAAAATGTTTTTCCAATTTCAAATAAAAACATGTTATAGAATAGATTATTGATGGTAATAAACAGAAGAACGCATTTCCTAATAGGGAATCCGGATATAACTTTAATCATTATTCATCGCTTTATGGTAATGGTTAGGATATGTTAACTATTAAAAATATCCGAAATCATCGTTTGCATCGATTCAGGTAACATTTGATAGAATAACCCCTCAAATTTTAAGTCGAAAAGTCCAGCAATGATGGATACTGAAATAACTACTATGGTTAGCAGCTTTTTATTTATCTTTTTCAATTGAATGCCTCCAATAATTAGGTTTTCTTAGCCCCGTTAACTAGGTTCTGTTATAGAACCAACATTTGCAGATTTCTGTGTAAGACTATCATTTACTTCTTTTTATCTTATACATTTTAAGCATCTGCCTCGTTAAGTAATTGTTCCATAATACCATACGAGGAGTCGCTATAAGCATACCCAATTGATTTATGAATCGGAAAGATTGGTGAATTCTCATCTACTCTTCCCATCTTAATTTGTACATTATGTATATACTGTTCAATCTCTAAAACACTGTCATTAGGTAGGATGATAGCAAACTCATCTCCAACTATCATAGTTAGAAAAGCATATAAACAAGACAATTTTTGTCCTTTAGTTCATCACTAGGTAGTTAAACCCATTATTGCAGGTTGGTTGAATTTTTTCATTACTTTTATCTTAGTTTCGACACTTTAAAAAATTATGTTTTTTCCACCGTATTGATGTATATGAAAGAATACCTTCAATTTACACTATTTTAAAAATTCATCACATAAAACGAACTTATCAGGAAAAATTAATGATGGTTGTATATTTAAATTAAGGAGATGAAGATCGTGTCAGAGGTTTTATATACTGCAACTGCAACGACCATTGGTGGTTTAGAAGGTAGAGTTCAAAGTGACGATCACGTAATTGATTTTGAAACATCCCTACCTGGAAGTCCGAAATCTGAGGATTCAGAAGCAACAAATCCTGAACAATTATTTGCGGCAGCATACGCAACTTGTTTTGATAGCGCTTTGCAAATCGTTGCTGATAAAGAACAAATAGAGTTCCAGTCGGAGGTTACTGCCAATGTCAGCCTACTGGAAGATGGTGAAGGATATAAGCTAGCGGTGAACTTGCAAATTAAAGGGGACAATATTGAAACTAGCCGTTTACAAGAGCTTGTACAAAAAGCAAACGAAATATGGCCATATTCAGAATCCAAAAAGGCAACGATGGAGTTTACATTAGAAGTACAGTAAAAAATAGGGACAGGTTCTATCCTGCCCCTACCCTCTAAATTATTTAGTAACCCTTTTCAGTTCCATCTTCGAATTTAACTTCTAACTCAAAACTTTGATAATTTTCATCTAAATTAAAGGCGCTCAACACTTCTAGACACCCTTACTCTAAAAAAGGTAAAGGGTGTTTTCTCTAATTACACTAGTTATTAGATATGTTCATTGCCATATGACGATATGACTAGCCCTATATCATGTTTGAATCCTCCTAATCCATTGCTAATGATGGATTCCAATTTTCCTAAGATCCATTACTTTTTTATAAATGTCTCTCCAAAAACTACATACCTTTTGAAATTTTGACAATACTAATTTAAGGAAGAAGGGATTAAAACACAATGCCAGGAAGATTAGTTTACCGGACAATAAAAAATATTTTTCGAACAACATCTAAGGATGAAACAGCTAGTCAATCACAGCAACAAGAAGAAAAAAAACTGGTTTCTTCTTTAGAAAGCAATATTCTTGAAATAAAAAATTCTTTAGGGAACAGCTCCGATCTTGTCATTCGCGTTATACACATTGGTGCTGAAAATAACATTAAAATTGGTGTGCTCTATACAGACGGAATGATTAACACAGCTGCACTTCAAGATTTACTTGACTCCTTAATAAACAAAATAAAACCTAGTGATATTGTACCAACCGACAGCACAAGCCTTGTGAGTGATATTAGAAAAAATGCAGTGACCGTTGGCGAAGTGGAAGAAATAAAAGACTTCAATACGTTAATAACAAATATCTTATCGGGTCATGCGGCGTTACTGATTGAAAACGAACCACAAGCGATTTCTGTTAGCATTCCTGGCCTTGAAAAGCGTGGAGTGGAAGAACCCCAATCTGCCACCCTCATCAAAGGACCTCGTGATGGCTTTACAGAAACTCTTGGCACAAATACTTCGCTACTAAGACGGAGAATTAGAAGTTCAAATTTATGGCTCGAATCAAAAGAAATTGGAAGAGTTACTAAAACAAGAGTAATTATAGCTTATATCAAAGGGCTTGCTAGTGAGGATATAGTGAAAGAAGTACATCATCGCCTAGATAAAATCAATATAGATGCCATTTTAGAAACTGGCAATGTTGAAGAACTCATACAAGATGAAACTTACACTCCCTTCCCTACTATTTTTAGTACAGAAAGACCAGACGCTGTAGCTGGTAAATTATTAGAAGGTCGTGTCGCTATCCTAGTGGATGGTTCACCTTTTGTTATTGTGGTACCAAGCTTAATGGTTGAGTTTTTCCAAGCGAGTGAAGACTATTACCAACGTGCTGATATCGCTACTTTTTTGCGGTTTTTACGTTTTTTTTGCTTTTTTATTGCTTTATTGGCTCCCTCACTCTATATTGCGGTACTAACCTATCACCAGGAGATGTTACCTACAACATTGTTAGTTAGTATCGCGGCTCAACGAGAGGGAATACCATTTCCTGCATTTTTTGAAGCTTTACTTATGGAACTTACATTTGAAATTTTAAGAGAAGCCGGTGTGCGTATGCCCAGGGCAGTTGGTCAAGCAATGAGTATTGTTGGAGCATTGGTATTAGGTCAAGCAGCCGTTCAAGCTGGAATCGTATCAAACGCAATGGTTATTGTTGTTTCAATGACCGCGATAGCAAACTTTTGCATTCCCGCTATTAATTTAGCCATATCGATACGTCTGATTCGTTTCGTTATGATGTGCTTAGCAGCAGTATTTGGTCTAATAGGAGTTATGTTTGGAATCGTTTTACTCTGTATCCATTTATGCACCCTCAGGTCTTTCGGGGTTCCTTATACATCGCCATTCGCACCATTTATTTTACAAGATCAAAAAGACACGCTTTTCCGATTTCCGTTATGGTCTATGTTTTCACGACCACGGTTAATCAATCAAAATAATGTTATCCGCGAGCAAAATAATCCTACTTCTAAACCAGAAACTAGAACAGGAAAGTAGTGAGATTTCCTAATGAAAAAGGTAATATTCTTTATACTATTTACCATTGTATCTATACCTACTTTGAGCGCTTGCTGGGATACACGAGAAGTAAATGATTTAGCCATAGCTGTAGCATTAGGTATCGATAAAAGCGAAGATAAGGGATACACTGTTTCTGTACAAATATTAAATCCATCCGAAGTTGCATCACAAACTGCAGGTGGAGGAAGCGGTTACGATACTCCTGTAACCACTTATACATCATCAGGAAAAATCCTATTTGAGGCAATCCGGAAACTTACACAGCAGACACCTCGTAAACTATACCTAGCACATCTTCGGATAATTGTTATCGGTGAAGAAGTGGCAAAAGAAGGTATTTATAATGCGATAGACTTCTTATCTAGAGATCCTGAACTACGAACTGATTTTTATATTATTGTTTCAAAAGATAGTAAAGCTGAGGATGTTTTAAGAATACTCACTAATATAGAAAAGCTACCGGCTAATAAGTTATACGAATCACTCGAAGCTTCATCAGATGCATGGGCTGTTACAGGTAAGGTGAATTTAAATGACCTGTTGAATGACATTGTAAGTGAAGGTAAACAACCTGTCCTAACAGGAATTAAAATCAAGGGTGACCCAAAGATTGGCACTAGCCCAGATAATGTTCAGTCAATTTACCCTAAAGCAGAACTTGTTTATGACGGTATGGCAGCATTCCGAAATAACAAGCTAGTCGGTTGGTTAGATGAGGAAGAAAGTAAAGGTTTAAACTATGTAAAAGGAACTGTCAAAAGCACTTTAATTGTTACAGATATGAACGACGGACAGGTTGGTATCGAACTGTTAAAATCCTCAGCTGAAATCATTCCTCACTTCGACGTAGGTTCCACCCCAACCATTGAAGTAAAGATAACTGGTGAGGCCAATATAGGTGAAGTAAATACAAATTTAGATTTGTTGAAGGATCATGTCTTTTCTGAACTTGAAAAGAAAACAAATGAAAAAATAAAAGATAACATCACCAGCGCTATAGAGAAAGCCCAAAAAGAGTATAAAGCGGATATCTTCGGTTTTGGCGATAAAATACACAAGGAAGACCCAAAAAAGTGGGAAGAAATTAAAACAAATTGGACTGAAATATTCCCTACTATACAGGTGGAAGTTAAAGTTGATATAAAAATTAGAAGAACAGGAACTATTACAAATCCTTTCCACAATGAATTATCAGAGGAGTAAATATGCTTAAGAGCCTAGGAATACTTTTAATTTTTATCGCTATTGCAATATTTCAAATTCCGCAACTTGCAAAAGAAAAGATGAACAAAGAGATTGTAATATTTTCTATATTTATGGTTTTTACTGCTGTAATTGCTATTCTTAAGGTTAATGATGTACCCATTCCTAACCCACTGGAGTTAATAGCTTATACACTGGATCCAATATTAAATTTGTTTTCATAACAGTTCATCAGGAGGGCACATATGGAGGAAAAAGTAAGGATAAGTCCATTTCAACTTAGCGTACTCACTATTTTGTTTACAACAGGAACAACTTTCCTAATTATTCCTTCTACTATGACCGCTGAGACTAAACAGGATGCTTGGGTGTCATCCATTCTTGGCATCATTATCTGTTTAGGATTGTCCTACTTTTTCATTGTGTGCGGCAGAGAGATGGGGAGAAAAAACTACATCCAATATCTTGAGGACGTATATGGAAGATTGCTTGGAAAGATGATTGGCCTACTATATGTGTTTTTTTGTTTTAACGGGACGGCTGCACTCTTATCTTACTTTGGTTTTTTCACTACTACTCAAATGTTGACGACTACCCCTATCGAGGTTTTGCATATTTTATTAGCCATATTGATTATATCGGTAGTTCGAGCTGGTCTCGAAGTTCTAGCAAGAACAGGAGAACTAATGATAATTTGGGTATTTTTACTACTTCTTGCCATGATTGTTTTTTTATTGCCAGATATTCAGTTAGAACGATTGACCCCTTCGTTTGTTGCAAGTCCCATGAATCATACAAAAGCAATCATAAACTTTGTCGCAATTGCTGGTTTGCCATTAGTTGTATTTTTAATGATTATACCAAAACACATCAACCGTCCAGACCTTGCAAAATGGAACTTTATTGCGGGCACTTTAATAGGTACAGGGGCAGTAACGGTTATTATCGTACTATGCATCCTCGTATTAGGTGCCTCAACTACTGCTAGACAATTGTATCCAAGTTATGTTTTAGCAAAGACCATCAGTGTTTTTGATATTATTCAAAGGATTGAGTCTATTATGGCTGGAATTTGGGTTATCTCCATTTTTTTCAAAACAGCAATCTATTTTTATGTTTCTGTTGTTGGATTTGCACAAATTCTGGAGGTTAAAAACTATCATTTCCTCACTATTCCTATGGGCATGTTGACAGTAATTTTTTCGACAATCATATACCCAAATATCGAGTTTATGTCTCATTGGGATGCTAAGTATTGGCCACCATATTTGATAATTATGGGTTTTATTATCCCACTTTTCACATTGATAACCGACAAAATTAAAAAACGATTCAAATCTAAAAAAGCTTCTAATAGCACCAGTTAATAGATAATTTACGCTTATATATGTTGTGTGCCAAGTGTTATTTACCGTATACAAGACACCAGAAGGAAAACTCTACTGATTAACGCTTAACAATTCACTTAAAATTGCTTTGGATTTTCATGGAATTATTAGGACAATAAAATAAGGGACAGGTTCTATCCTGCCCCTTGCTTTAACGCTAGTTTCTAGCTCAATATTTCTTTTCAGTTCCATCTTCGAATTTAACTTCTAACTCAAAACTTTGATAATTCCCATCTAAATTAAAGGCGCTCAACACTTCTGTAATTACTCCTTCATTCGATGTATCTTTGTTAAAAGTGAGTTGTTCAAAGATAGGTCTTAACTCATCTAAGGCTTCTTCACCTTTAAGGTTATTGTCTGTTAAGGTATTTTTTACTTCAATTTCCATTCCATCTTGTTCATTTTTATAATCAACGTCAAATTCTTTATTATCATTATAATTTACATCTAAATCAAAGCTTATAAAATTAAAAGCGGTCGCATCAGTTGTTTGATTAGTATCATTTTGTGT